>NZ_JBEYTM010000035.1:0-81616 GCF_040643055.1 Streptomyces sp. NPDC047515 | reverse complement strand
CGGCAACGCGGGAGGGGGTCCCCCTGGCCCTCAAGGCCTTGGGGGAGTGCGTGCCAGGGCGTGGCCGCCCGATCAGAGGCCGCCCGACAGGCTCTCAGGGCCCGGGGCCCGAGGGGGTGGCCGCGGGTCAGGGGGGCGGGGAGCGGCGTTCGCCTGACGGAACGCCGCTCCCCGCGAGCCGTTCGGTCAGCGCGTGACCGCGGTCAGCGTCTGCAGCGCCTGGTCGAGCGCCTGCAGGAAGCGATTGGTCGTCGCCCGGTCGCGTACCGCCAGCCGCAGCCACTGCGGACCGAGCCCAGGAAACGTATCTCCACGCCGCGCCGCGAACCCCAGCGCCCGCAACCGCTCCCGTACCTCGCCGGCCCCTTCCAGCCGCACCAGGACGAACGGCGCCTCGGCCGGCTCCATCACCCGCAGCTCGGCGAACTCCCTCAGCCCCGCGACCAGATGGGCCCGGTCCACCGCGATCCGTTCCGCCGCGGCAGCCGCCTCGGCCAGGGCCCGCGGCTCCATGCACGCCTCGGCCGCCGCCAGTGCCGGGGCCGACACCGGCCACAGCGACTGCGCCTCCTCCAGCGCGCGGATCGTCTCCGGGGCGGCCAGTACATAACCGATCCGCAGCCCCGCGAGCCCCCAGGTCTTGGTGAGGCTGCGCAGCACCACGAGCCCGGGGAGGTCCGTACGCCCGCACAGCGCCTCGCGCTCGCCCGGCACCGCGTCCATGAACGCCTCGTCGACGACCAGCGTCCGCCCGGGACGCGCCAGTTGCTCCAGCGTGGCCGCCGGATGCAGGACCGACGTGGGGTTGGTCGGATTGCCGACCACCACCAGATCCGCGTCCTCGGGAACGGCCGCCGGATCCAGCCGGAAGCCGTCCTCGGCCGGCAGCAGCACCCGCCGCACCTCGTGCCCGGCCGCGCGCAGCGCCGACTCCGGCTCGGTGAACTGCGGATGGACCACGACCGGACGGAGAGCCGGCAGCGCCCGAGCGATCAGCACGAACGCCTCCGCCGCCCCCGCCGTCAGGAGCACGCGCTCCGCCGCAAGACCGTGCCGGGCCGCGACCGCCGCCCGCGCCGGACGGCCGTCCGGGTAGGCGGCGAGCGTGCCCAGCGACGCGGCTATCCGCGCCCTCAGCCAGGCCGGGGGCGTATCCGCCCGTACGTTGACGGCGAGATCGGTCAGATCCCGTCCCCGTCCCCGTACTTCCGCGTCACCGTGGTGCCGCAGATCGTGCGCGCCCGCGCCTGTCGCGTCGGGACTTTCAGTGGGAGTGTGCATGACCGCCGTGAGAGTGGTGGTGAGAGTGGCCGTCGTCGTCGGGGTGGAAGTGCGGCTGCTGCGGCAGCCCCACCTTGTCCTCGAAGCCCGGCAGCGCGATCCGGTACACGCAAGAGTCGCAGTTCATCCGCAGATCGCCCTCGACGGCCTCCCGATAGCGCTCCATGACCAGGTCGTACAGTTCCTCGGCAGCGCCGATGACCTCGGCCGGGCGGACATCGAGCCCCGGGTGGGCGGCGGCCCACTCCTCGGTCTGACGACGCACCCGGTCCGGCAGGATGCCGGTGAAGAGGAAGTACGGCAGAACGACTATGCGCCCGGCACCCAGCTTCACGCAACGGTCGAGACCGGACGGTACGTCGGGCGCCGCGAGCGAGACGAACGCCGTCTCCACCCCCGCGTAACCCCGGCCCTCCCAGAACAGCCGCGCCGCCTTGTACACCTCGGCGTTGGCGTCCGGGTCCGTCGAACCGCGCCCCACCAGCAGTACCGTCACCTCGGACCGGTCGGTGTCGCCGAGCACCGCGTCGACCCGGCGCTCCAGCACCTTCAGCAGCGCCGGGTGCGGGCCGAGCGGGCGGCCGTAGGTGTACGCGATGCCGGGGTGGCGCTCCTTCTCACGGGCCAGCGCCGCCGGAATGTCCCCCTTGGCGTGCCCGGCCGACACCAGCATCAGCGGCACGGCGGCGAACCGCCGCACACCTCGCCCGACCAGTTCGCTCACGGCGTCGCCGAGCGGCGGCGGGGACAGCTCGATGAACCCGCCCGCCACGGGCAGTTGCGGGTGGCGCTCGCCCAGCTCGGTCACGAAGTCACGGAACGCCGCGGCCCCGCCCTCGTCCCTGGTGCCATGGCCGGCGATGAGCAGTGCGGGCTGGGTGGACGCGGTGGTCACAGGTTCTCCTCGGTGTTCGTGCGGGGTACGGGGTGGTACAGCAGGGCGTTCAGGGCGGCGGCGGCGACCGCCGAGCCACCCTTCTCGGACACGTTGCTCACGGCGGGCAGACCGCTCTCGCGCAGTGCCGCCTTCGACTCGGTCGCGCCGACGAAACCGACCGGCAGCCCGACGACGAGCGTGGGCGCGGTGTCGAGGAAGAGCAGTTCCTCCAGTGCGGTCGGCGCGTTGCCGATCACCCAGATCGCGCCGGGCCCGACCTGCTCGTACGCGAGCCGGATCGCGTGTGCCGAACGGGTCAGCCCGGGAGTGGACCTGGCCTCCTTCAGACGGCACACGGTCTCGCGGCGGGTGATGCCCGCCGCGACCATCTCCACGTCGGTGACGACCGGAGCGCCGGCGTGCAGCGCCGCGTGCGCGACGACGAGCGACGCCTCGTCGCAGACCAGGTCCGTCGCGTACGCCGGATCCGCCGCGGAGTGGATGACCCGCTCCACGACGGCCCGGGTCAGCGGGGGGAAGTGCGAGGTGTCCAGACGGGCGCGCAGCCGCCGGTACGACTCCTGCTCGATGGGGTGGACGGTTCTCTCCCAGGGCCGGCTCACTTCGCACCTCCCTGCGGGGCGGGGGCCGACTGCCAGCGGTAGCCGCGCGGCGTCACCATGCGGCCGGCGATCTCCCGGGTCGCGGTGTTGCCGACCGTCACGACCGTCATCATGTCCACCGTCGCCGGGTCCAGAGCCGCCAGCGAGGTCACCCGGCTGCTCTCGTCGGGGCGCGAGGCGTTGCGCACGACACCGACCGGTGTCGCCGCCTCCCGGTGCTCGGCCAGGATCGACAGGGCCTTCGGGAGCTGCCAGTCGCGGCCCCGGCTGCGGGGGTTGTAGAACGTCACGATGATGTCGGCCTCGGCCGCCGCCCTCACCCGGCGTTCGATGACCTCCCACGGCGTGTGCAGATCGGAGAGGCTGATCGACACGTGGTCGTGGCCCAGCGGGGCGCCCAGGATCGCGGCGGCCGCCAGCGCGGCCGTCACACCCGGCACACCCACCACATCGATGTCGGCGCCGGCCTCGGCGAGCGCGGGCGACGCCATCGCGTACACGCCCGCGTCACCACTGCCGATCAGTGCCACCGCACGCCCCTCGCGTGCCTCGGCGACCGCGGTGCGGGCCCGCTCCTCCTCGGCGCCCAGCCCCGACTCCAGGACCGTGGTGCCCGGCCGCAGCAGGTCCCGGATCTGGTCGACGTACTGGTCGAGCCCGACCAGGACCGAGGCCCGCCGCAACTCCTCACGGGCGCGCGGCGTCAGCAGATCGCGCGCGCCGGGGCCGAGACCGACGACGGCCAGGCGCCCGCGCGGGGCCCGGCGCACCACCGCGCAGGTGGCCATCGCGGCTCGCCCCGCAGGGTTCGACTTCCGCTTCGGTACGAGGAGTTCGCCCCCCGCGGCGAGCGCGGCGGCCTCCGCGACGGAGGGCGTTCCGACGGCGGCGAGCGGCGCGCCGGACGGGTTGGGCACCTCGATACGGGCCAACTCGTCGGCGGCGTACGTCCGCAGCGGTACGCCGAGCTGCGAGGCCGCGGCGACGATCCCCGGCTCGTCCGCCTTCGCGTCGACCGTCACCAACTCCGCGATGCTCAGCGGCGAGAGCCCGGCTTCGCGCAAAGCGTCCCGGATGAGCCCGACGACCTCCGCGGCCGGCGCATCCTTGGACGCGCCGACCCCGACAGCGAGTGACGCGGGCCGCAACACAGCGGTCTGCGCCCCGAGTTCCACGATCCGGTCGGTGACACGCAGCACCGCACCACCCCCGGCGCCGGGGGAGACATTCGCCGGCAACGGCGGCAACGGCCACACCGCGTCCGCCCGCAGCTCCACCCCCGCCCCGTCGAGCATCGCGCGCGACACCCCCGCCACATCGCCCTCCACGGGCAGGCCCAGCATGTCCAGCCCCGGCATTCCCGCCGCGTCCGTCGCCGTCGTCACGACCGGTGCCGCGCCCAGTACCTCACCGACGGCCTCGGCCAGCGCGTTCGCCCCGCCGCCGTGCCCGCCGAGCAGCGCCACCGCATGGCGTCCCGCCTCGTCGACGCAGACGACACCCGGGTCCGAGGCCTTGTCCGAGAGCAGCGGCGCCAGCAGCCGCACCACGGCCCCCGTCGCCAGGAAACACACCAGCTGCTCGCACTCGGCGAACGCCCGCCGCACGGCCTCGCGCACCGGTCCCTCGTAGACCGCGGTGCGGCCGGGCCAGGCCGCGGCCAGCCGGTCGCGGGCGACGGTGCCCGCCGCCGTGGCGGAGATCAGGCCGATCACTGGGTTGCTCCTTCATTCGCACGAACCGCGGGGCGGGTGCCCCACAGCAGAAAGACCGGGTTGGTCGCGGCGAGCCGCGACACCTCACCGGGCAGCGGCGCCAGCCGGGAGGACTGCAGCAGCACGCCCTCGGGCACGAGCCCGGCACCGGTCAGCGCCGCCCGCACCTCGGGCACCCGGTCCAGCGCCGCCAGCGCCACCACCACCGAGCGCCGCGTCCGCCGGGCGCACGCCGTCACGATGGCGGGCAGCTCACGCCCGCCGCCCCCGACGAACACCGCGTCCGGGGCGGGCAGACCGTCGAGCGCGGCGGGCGCGGAGCCGTGCACCGCGTGGACGTACACCCCGTGCGCCGCCGCGTTCGCCCTGATCCTCGCGACCCCGTCCGCGGCCTTCTCCACGGCGACGGCGGCGGCACCGAGCCGCGCGCACTCCACCGCCACCGAACCCGAACCCGCGCCGATGTCCCACACCAGATCACCGGTCCGCGGCCCCAGCCGGGCCAGCGCCAGCGCCCGCACCTCGAACTTGGTGATCATCGAGTCGCGGTGCTCGAACTCCGCCTCGTCCAGCGCCCATCCGCCCGGACCGGCGGGTGCCCCCGCCAGGGTCCGTACCGGGGAGAGCACCCGGGATTCGTCCAGACACAGCACCACGCTCACCGGATCCGGCCAGTCGCGGGCCATCGCCTCGGCGGGGGTGAGCCGCTCGACGCGCTCCCGCCCCGGGTCGCCGAGCGCCGTCGCGACGACCAGGGTGCGCCCCGTCGTTCCGTGCGCCAGCCCGGCCGCCAGCTCGGCGGGCCCGGCACCGGGCCCGGTCAGGACGGCCACTTTCGGGTGCGCCAGGCACACATGCACCGCGGTCCGTGGGTCGCGGCCGTGCGCACTGACCACGACCGCGTCGTCCCAGGCCAGCCCCAGCCGGGCGAACGCGACCGCGACGGACGGCGCACCCGGCCGCACATCGAGCGCGCCCGCCCCGAAACGCTCCGCCAGCGCCCGTACGATCCCGAAGAACCCGGGGTCGCCGGAGGCCAGCACGACCACCCGCGCCCCGTCCTCGGGCGCGTGCTCCGCGATCCGGTCGAGCGCGGGCGTCAGCGGACCGAGGACGATGCGCTCGGTCCGGTCGGGCAGCCCCGCGGCCTGAAGATGACGCCGGGCGCCGACCACCAGCGTGGCCGCGTCCAGCGCCCGGCGGGCCTCGGGGCCGAGCGGTTCGCCCGTCCCCGTGCCGAAGACCCGGATCGGCGCGGTCCCCGTGCCGAGGACCGGGTTCACGAGCCGGACCGCTGGGCGCGCAGTTCGGCCCGCGCCGCCTTGTCGGCCTTGCGGAAGCCGTGGAAGTGCCCCGGATGGTAGAGGTGCGAACGCGTCCCCGACGCCGACAGCGCCGGACCGACCAGGAAGAGCGTGTGCTTCCAGAGCTTGTGTTCCTTGACCGTGGCCTCCAGGCTCTCGATCGTGCAGTGCAGGATCAGCTCCTCCGGCCAGGTCGCCTGGTACGCGATCACGACCGGCGTCGACGTCGGATAGCCGCCCTCCAACAGCTCCTGGGTGAGCTGGCCGGACCGTGCCGCCGACAGGAACAGCGCCATCGTCGTACCGTGGCGCGCGAACTCACGGACCTCCTCGCCCGGCGGCATCGGCGTCTTGCCGCCACCGAGACGGGTCAGGATCACCGACTGCGCGACCTCCGGAATCGTCAGCTCCCGCTGCGCGATCGCCGCGACCGCCGAGAACGACGACACCCCCGGCACGATCTCCACCGCGACACCCAGTCCGGCACACCGGTCGACCTGCTCCTGTGTGCCGCCCCACAGCGCCGGATCGCCGGAGTGGATACGGGCCACCTTCAGCCCCTCGGCAGCCGCGCGTTCGTAGACGGCGACGACCTGCTCCAGCGACATCTGCGCCGAGTCGAGGATCTCCGCGCCCTCCCGGGCATGCTCCAGGACCTCCGCCTGCACCAGGCTCGCCGCCCAGATGACGATGTCGGCGTCCGCGATGGCCCGCGCCGCCCGGAACGTCAGCAGATCGGCGGCGCCGGGGCCGGCACCGACGAACGTCACTCGGCCGTGGGTGGGCGCGGCGGCCGTACCGGTTGCGTCGACTGCTTCGGACATGGGACGGGGTCCTTTCGAGAAACGGGACAGAAGGATGGGACGGACGGCGGGGCGTGCCGCGTGCTGAGATGCGCGCAGCGGGGTCAGTCGGCTAGCAAGAGCGCATGGCGGTGTTCGTCGCGCTCGGCGCGTTCCTGATGACCCTGGCCGGCGGCTGGGTCGCCCAACGCGTCACCGACCGCCGCCATCTGGTGCTCGGCTTCGCCGGCGGACTGATGCTCGGCGTGGTCGGCCTGGACCTGCTGCCGGAAGCGATCGGTGCCGCAGGCGATCCGGTCCTGGGCGTCCCGGCGGCCCTGCTGCTGTTCGTGGGCGGCTTTCTGGTCGCCCATCTGGTGGAGCGTCTGCTCGCCGTACGCCAGGCGGCACACGGCGCGGGTGAGGGCAGGGTGGCGCAGGTCGGACTCACGGCAGCGGCGGCGATGGTCGGCCACAGCCTGATGGACGGTGTCGCGCTCGGCGCGGCCTTCCAGGTGGGCGCCGGCATGGGAGCCGCCGTCGCCCTCGCCGTCATCACGCACGACTTCGCCGACGGCTTCAACACCTACACGGTCACCAGCCTGTACGGGAACGCCCGCCGCAAGGCGATGTTCATGCTGTTCGCGGACGCCCTGGCACCGCTCGTGGGCGCGGCGACGACGCTGCTGTTCACCCTTCCGGAGGAAGCGCTCGGTTGCTATCTCGGCTTCTTCGGCGGTGTACTGCTCTACCTCGCCGCCGCCGAGATCCTGCCCGAGGCACACCACGAACACCCGGCCCGCTCCACGCTGCTGTGCACCGTGGCGGGGGTGGGCTTCATCTGGCTGGTGGTGGGCATCGCGGACTGACCACCGCGCCGGACCCCGGTGCCTCACAATTTCCCGCCCCGGCCGCCGTCGCGCGGCGCGGGCGCGATCAGCGTCGACAGATACGGCAAGGGTCCCTCGTCCAGCTCCGCCGCCGGTCGTATCGACTCCTCGGGCAGCCCGAGCGCCGAACCCCACACCGCGTCCTCGGCACGTCCCGTCTCCCGCAGCGCCGTGGCCACCTCCGCGGCCAGCCGCCCGAACTTGTACGCGACGACCGTGCCCGGACCTTCGAGAGCCTCCTTGAGGACCGCGGCCCCGGCGGTCACCGGCACCAGCGTCAACGGCTCCGTGCCCTCCGTCAGCACCGCACCGCTGCGGGCGGCCAGGTCCTGCATGGCCGTGATCCCCGGCACGGTCTCCACGACCGTCCCCGGCAACAACTCACCGATCGTGTGCGCGAGATACGTGAACGTCGAGTACACATTGGGGTCGCCGATCGTCGCGAACGCCACCGAACCGTGCGCACGCAGCAGCTCCGCGACCCGCTCGCCCGCCGCGTCCCACGCCGCTTCCCGGCGCGCCCGGTCCGTCCGCTCGTTCAGCGCGAACACCACCCGCACGACCTTGTCGGCCGCCACGTAGTGCAGCACCGTCGCCTCGGCCCGCCCCCGCTCACCCGTGTCCATCACCGGCACGACGACGACCGCCGCGTCACGCAACGCGTTCACGCCCTTGACGGTCACCAGCTCCGGGTCACCGGGCCCGACACCGACGCCGACCAGCCTGCTCGTACCGCGACCGTGGTTCATCCCTTGCACCTCTCAACGAATCGGCGGGCCATACCGGGCGCCGAAGCCCCATGTGTATGCAGATAACTCGCATGCACGCCCTGCTGTACGAACCCCTCCACACGGCGCTCCGGCTGGTGCAGACCCCACGCCGGTTCGGCTCCGGCGCCCGGCTCCAGAACGGTCCGGTGGAACTCGTGCCCGCGCACCCGCGTCCCGGGCGCCGCCGGCACGCTGTCGGAGACCGCCACGGCCTCCCGGTAGCCGAGTGTCAGCCGCTCGGACATCCGGCCCTCGGCATCGAGAACCCCGCACATCGGCAGCCCGTCGAGTGAACGCGCCAGGTACAGCAGGCCGGCACACTCGGCCGCCACCGGAGCCCCGGAGGCCGCCAGCCGGGCGACGGCCCGGCGCAGCGCCGCGTTGGCGGACAGCTCCGAGGCGTACACCTCCGGGAAACCCCCGCCGATGACCAGCCCCCGAGTGCCCTCGGGCAACGCCTCGTCCCGCAGTGGATCGAACGGCACGACCTCGGCCCCGGCGGCGGCGAGCAGCTCGGTGTGCTCGGCGTAGGAGAACGTGAACGCGGGCCCGGCCGCGACGGCGACCCTGCCGGCCCCGGCAACGGGCCCGCCGCACCCGGCCACCGCCCCGGCCGCGTCCCACACCTCACCCGGCACCCAGGGCGCCGACCGGGCCAACGCCATGAGCGCGTCCAGGTCGCAGCCCGCCCGCACCCGGTCCGCCATCGCTGCCACGGCGGCCGACGCGTCGGCCCGCCGCTCGGCCACCGGCACCAGCCCCAGATGCCGCGACGGCACGGCCACCTGCTCCGTCCGCCGCAGCACCCCCAGCACCGGCACGCCCGACTCGTCCAACGCGTCCCGCAGCAGCGCCTCGTGCCGTTGCGAGCCGACCTTGTTCAGGATCACCCCGCCGATCCGCACCCGCGGATCCCACGAGGCGAAGCCGTGCACCAGCGCGGCCACGGACCGTGACTGCGACGACGCGTCGACGACCAGCACCACGGGCGCCCGCAGCAGCTTCGCGACCTGGGCGGTGGACGCCAGCTCGCCTTCCCCCGACGCCCCGTCGTACAGCCCCATCACACCCTCGACGACCGCCAGATCGCAGCCCAGCGCCCCGTGCGCGAACAGCGGGGCGATCAGCTCGGGCCCGCACATGTACGCGTCGAGATTGCGCCCCGGGCGCCCCGTGGCCAGCGTGTGGTAGCCGGGATCGATGTAGTCGGGCCCGACCTTGTGCGCGGACACGGCGAGCCCCCGCCCCGCGAAGGCCGCCATCAGCCCCGTGGCCACGGTGGTCTTGCCGCTCCCCGAAGAGGGCGCGGCGATCACCAGACGCGGAAAGTTCACCGCGGGCCCCTCACCATTCGATGCCCCGCTGACCCTTCTGACCGGCATCCATCGGGTGCTTGACCTTCGACATGTCGGTCACCAGGTCGGCGGCCGCCACCAGCTCCTCGGGCGCGTTGCGCCCGGTGATGACCACATGCTGCGTACCGGGACGGCTCCGCAGCGCCTCGATCACCTCGCCGGTGTCGACCCAGCCCCAGTGCATCGGGTACGCGAACTCGTCGAGGACGTACAGCCGGTACGTCTCGGCCGCCAGGTCGCGCTTGACCTGCTCCCAGCCCTCGCGCGCCGCCGCCTCATTGTCGAGCTGCTGGTCGCGCTGCACCCACGACCAGCCCTCGCCCATCTTGTGCCAGGCGACGGACCCGCCCTCGCCGCTGGCTCCGAGGACCTTCAGCGCGTTCTCCTCGCCGACCTTCCACTTCGCCGACTTGACGAACTGGAAGACGCCGATCGGCCACCCCTGATTCCAGGCGCGCAGCGCCAGCCCGAAGGCCGCCGTCGACTTCCCCTTCCCGATGCCGGTGTGCACCACCAGCAGCGGGCGGTTGCGGCGCTGACGGGTGGTGAGCCCGTCGTCCGGCACGGTGGTCGGCTGTCCCTGCGGCATTACGCGGCCCTCCTGCCGGTTCCCCGAACGTCCCGCACGAGCCCCGCGATCGAGTCGGCCCGCAGCTCGTCGAGCGTGACGGCACTGCCCCCGAGATCGCGCGCGAGCGTGCCCGCGAGACCGAGCCGTACGGGCCCCGACTCGCAGTCCACGACGACGGACGCGATGCCCTCGGCCTCGTGCAGCCGTGCCGCCCGCGCCGCCAGCGCCAGCGGATCGGGCCCGCCGGTCGCGCGCCCGTCCGTCACCACGACCAGCAACGGCCGCCGCGACGGATCACGCAGCCGCTCCACCCGCAGCACCTCATGGGCCTTCAGCAGCCCGGCCGCCACGGGGGTGCGTCCCCCGGTCGGCAGCTGCTCCAGCCGCGCCGCCGCCGCGTCCACCGACGACGTCGGAACCAGTACCACCTCGGCGTCCTTGCCCCGGAAGGTGATGAGCCCGACCTTGTCCCGCCGCTGATACGCGTCCAGCAGCAGCGAAAGGACCGCACCCTTCACGGCGCTCATCCGCTGTCGGGCGGCCATCGACCCGGAGGCGTCCACCACGAACAGCACGAGGTTCCCCTCGCGCCCCTCCCGCGTCGCCTGCCGCAGATCGTCCCGCCGGACCACCAGTCCGCGCCCCGACCGCCCGCGTGCCCGCTGATGCGGGGCGGCGGCCCGCACGGTCGCCGCCAGATGCAGCTTGGTCAGGGCGCCCTGCGGACGCCGCGCGCCGGTCGTACGCCCGTGCTCGGTACGCGCCCGGGACCGCCGCCCCGCCGCGCCCTCGCCCAGACCGGGCACGCTCAGCATCTTCGTGCGGAACGGCTCGGCGGCGCGTACGGGCTGCTGCTCACCGCTCCCGGAGGACTGGCCCTGTCCTTGCTCCTGCCCTTGCTCGGGAACGGACCCCGCCGGTGTGTCGCCGGCCTCGCCCTCGGGCTGCGGCGGCGTGTCGGGCCCATCGCCCTGCGGGGGACGGCCGCCGCCACCGGGGCCGTCCGGATCGGGGTCGTCGTCCTCGCCGCTGTTCTGCTCCAGCGTGTCGTCGAGCTTGTCCTCGTCCAGGCCCGGCGCGTCGAAGGGATTGCGCCGACGCCGGTGGGGGAGCGCCAGCAGGGCGGCCTGCCGCACATCCTCGGCGAGCACATCCGTACGTCCCGCCCACGCGGCCAGCGTGGTCGCCGTGCGGGCCATCACGATGTCGGCCCGCATCCCGTCCACCTCGAACGCGCTGCACACCGCGGCGATCTGCCGCAGAGCACCATCACCCAACGTCACGGACGGCAGCAACTCGCGGGCCGCGACGACGTGCGCGCACACGGCGGCCTCATCGCCGGCCCAGCGCGTGGCGAAGCCGACCGGGTCGTCGTCGTAGGCCAGCCTGCGCCTCACGACTTCCACTCTCTGCTCCGGCTCCCGCGAGGCGGCGACCTCCACGGTCAGCCCGAATCGATCGAGGAGCTGGGGCCTGAGCTCCCCCTCCTCGGGGTTCATGGTCCCGACCAGAAGGAATCGAGCCGCGTGCCGTACGGAGACACCTTCGCGTTCGACATACGAAGCGCCCATGGCGGCGGCGTCCAACAGGAGGTCGACCAAGTGGTCGTGCAGCAAGTTGACTTCGTCGACGTAGAGGATTCCGCGGTGCGCGTCGGCGAGCAGCCCCGGTTCGAAGGCCTTCACTCCCTCGGCGAGTGCTCGCTCGATGTCGAGCGCGCCGACCAGCCGGTCCTCCGAGGCACCCACGGGCAACTCGACCATGCGGGTAGGGCGCGGCGCGCCCCGACCCGGCTCGTGCGGTCCGTCCGGGCACGCCGGGTCGGGTCCGGACGGGTCGCACGAGAAGCGGCATCCGGGGACGACGTCCACCTCCGGCATGAGCACGGAAAGGGCACGTACGGCCGTGCTCTTGGCGGTGCCCTTCTCGCCGCGGACGAGGACACCGCCGACGGCCGGGTTCACTGCGTTGAGCAGAAGGGCCAGCCGCAGATCGTCCTGGCCGACGACGGCGGTGAACGGGTAGGGGGTGCTCACGTGGCGATCACTCCTTCGGGGAACTCATGGTCGATTGGCCGGTGCTCCGGCACCCGTTCGGCGAGGGTGAGGACGTGCTCCCCGCCGGCGCGGGGATGGTCCAGCCGCGCAGGTTGCCGCGATCTGGCGCAGAGCGTGCTCCCCGCCGACGCGGGGCTTCCCAGGGAGATCACGCCTCTCCCTCCAGATCTCCCTCAAGTTCGAGGTAGGTCGCCCGGAGCCGGTCCAGGGTCTCCTGGTCCGGCTCCTCCCACAGCCCCCGCTCGGCCGCCTCCAGCAGCCGTTCCGAAATCCCGCGCAGCGCCCAGGGGTTGGACGTCTTCATGAAGTCCCGGTTGGTCTCGTCGAAGACGTACTCCGCCGACAGCTTCTCGTACATCCAGTCGTCGACGACCCCCGCCGTCGCGTCGTACCCGAACAGGTAGTCCACGGTCGCGGCCATCTCGAAGGCGCCCTTGTACCCGTGCCGACGCATGGCGGCCATCCACCGCGGATTCACCACCCGCGCCCGGAACACCCGGTGCGTCTCCTCGCCCAGCGTCCGCGTCTTCACCTGGTCGGGCGTGGCGCTGTCACCGACGTACGCCTCGGGCGACTCGCCGGTCAGATGCCGCACCATGGCGACCATGCCGCCGTGGTACTGGAAGTAGTCGTCGGCGTCGACCAGATCGTGTTCCCTGGTGTCGACGTTCTTCGCCGCCACCGCGATCCGCCGGAACGCCGTCTCCATGTCCCCGCGCGCCGCCCGCCCGTCGAGCCCGCGCCCGTACGCGTAGCCGCCCCAGACCGCGTACACCTCGGCCAGGTCCGCGTCGCTGCGCCAGTTCCGTGCGTCGATCAGCGGCAGCAGCCCCGCCCCGTACGCCCCCGGCTTGGACCCGAAGATCCGGGCCGTGGCCCGCCGCCGGTCACCGTGGGCCGCCGTGTCCTCGTCGGCGTGCGCCCGGACATGGTTGGCGTCGGCCGGCTCGTCCAGCTCCGCCACCGTCCGGACCGCGTCGTCGATCAGCCCCACCACATGCGGGAACGCGTCGCGGAAGAACCCGGAGATCCGCACCGTCACATCGATGCGCGGGCGCCCCAGTTCACTCACGGGCACGACCTCGAACCCGGTCACCCGCCGCGAGGCGTCGTCCCACACCGGCCGGCAGCCGAGCAGCGCCAGGATCTCCGCGATGTCGTCACCCTGCGTACGCATGGCGGAGGTGCCCCACACGGTCAGGCCGACCGACTTCGGGTAGTCGCCCGTGTCGGCGAGATACCGGGCGATCAGCGAGTCGGCGAGCGACTGACCGACCTCCCACGAGAGCCGCGACGGAATCGCCTTCGGGTCCACGGAGTAGAAGTTGCGCCCGGTCGGCAGCACGTTGACGAGCCCGCGCGTGGGGGAGCCCGACGGGCCCGCCGGTACGAAGCCACCGTCCAGGGCCCGCAGGATGTGGTCGATCTCGTCCGTCGTCCGCGCCAGCCGGGGTACGACCTCCTCGCACGCGAAGCCCAACACGGCCACCGCGTCCGGGAGTTCGAAGCCGAGGACGTCCCGTGCAAGCCCCGCCGCAGCGGCGATGTCCCAGCCGCGCTCCTCCATGCCCTCGGCGAGCCGGCGGCACAACTGCTCCAGCAGATCGATCGCGTCGGCGCCGGTGCGCGCCGGACCGTCGACCAGCTCGGTCAGCTCGGCCGGCACCTTCACCGCGGCGCCGGGCTCGGCCAGCAACTCCTTCTCGCTGAGCCCGAAGTGCCCGGCGATCGCGGCCCGCAGCCCCGGCAGCGCGTTCGCCGTGCCGCCCCACACCTGGGAGGCGCGCAGCACGGCCAGCACCAGGTTGACCCGCGCCTCGTCGACGGGGCCACCACCGAGGATGTGCAGGCCGTCGCGGATCTGGACGTCCTTGATCTCGCAGAGGTAGCCGTCGATGTGCATGACGAACGAGTCGAAGTCGTCGTCGCCCGGCTGTTCGTCGACATGGAGGTCGTGGTGCAGCTCGGCCGCCTTCACCAGCGTCCAGATCTGCGCCCTCACCGACGGGGCCTTGGCCGGGTCGAGATCGCTGACCAGCGCGTACTCGTCGAGCAGCTGCTCCAGCTTGGCCAGGTCGCCGTAGGTGTCGGCACGGGCCATCGGCGGCACCAGATGGTCCACCACCGTGGCGTGCCCGCGTCGTTTGGCCTGGGTACCCTCGCCCGGGTCGTTGACGATGAACGGGTAGATCAGCGGCAGTTCGCCGAGCACGGCGTCGGGGCCGCAACCGGCGGACAGGCCGAGGCCCTTGCCCGGCAGCCACTCCATCGTGCCGTGCTTGCCCATGTGGACGACGGCATCCGCGCCGAAGCCCCCCTCCGATGTTGCGGCCTCCAGCCAGCGGTACGTCGCCAGGTAGTGGTGCGACGGCGGCATGTCCGGGTCGTGGTAGATCGCGATCGGGTTCTCGCCGAAGCCGCGCGGTGGCTGGATCAGCACCACCACGTTCCCGAACTGCAACGAGGCGAGGACGATGTCGTCCCCGTCCACGTACAGCGAACCCGGCGGCTCGCCCCAGTGCTCCAGCATCGAGTCGCGCAGCTCCGGTTCCAGTGTGTCGAACCAGGCTCGGTAGTCGGCGAGCGGCACCCGCGCGGGGGCCGCGGCGAGCTGCTCCTCGGTCAGCCACTCGACGTCGTGGCCACCGGCGCTGATGAGGCGGTGGATGAGCTCGTCGCCGTTGTCGGGGTGCCCGTCGACCGCGTAACCGGCCTCCCGCAGGGCGTCCAGGACCCGTACCGCCGACGCGGGCGTGTCCAGTCCGACGGCGTTGCCGACGCGGGAGTGCTTGGTCGGGTAGGCGGTGAAGACGAGGGCGAGCTTCTTCTCGGCGTTCGTCCTGTGCTTGAGGACGGCGTGGCGCACTGCGATTCCGGCGACACGCGCGGCGCGTTCGGGGTCGGCGCGGTACACCGGCACGTCGTCGGGTCCCTGCTCCTTGAAGGAGAACGGGACGGTGATCAGCCGGCCGTCGAACTCGGGGATCGCGACCTGCATCGCGGCGTCCATGGGGGAGAGCGCCGCGTCCGACGCCTCCCACGCGGCACGCGAGGAGGTCAGGCACAGGCCCTGGAGGACGGGGACGTTCAGATCGGCCAGTGCGCCGATGTCCCAGGCCTCGTCGTCGCCCCCGGCGGAGGCGTCCGACGCGCGGGTGCCGCCCGCCGCGAGGACCGTGGCGACCAGGGCGTCCGCCCTGCCGAGCAGTTCGTACAGACCGGCGTCCGCGCCACGCAGCGAACCGCAGTACACCGGCAGGGCGTTGGCGCCCCGCGCCTCGACCGCGTCGCAGAGGACGTCCACGAACGAGGTGTTCCCGGAGAGCTGGTGCGCCCGGTAGAAGAGCACGCCGACGGTCGGGCGGCCCTCGATGAACTCGCGGTCGCCGTGCAGGCCCCACTCGGGCATCTTCTGCGGCTCGGCGAAGCCGTGACCGGTCAGCAGGACGGTGTCGGAGAGGAACCGGGCCAGCTCCACGAGGTTTCCGGGGCCGCCCTCCACGAGGTAGCGCAGAGCCTCGGCGACCACACCGGCCGGCACGGACGATTCGGCCATCAGCTCCGCGTCCGGCACGGCCTCGCCGCCCAGCAGCACGGTCGGGATGCCGGACGCCTTGAGGACGGCCAGCCCGTCCTCCCAGGCGCGCTTGCCGCCGAGGAGGCGGACGACGGCGACGGAGGCGCCTTCGATCAGCGCGGGGAGTTCCTCGTGGGCGTCGATGCGGGTGGGGTTGCCGATCCGGTACGGCGCGCCGGAGGCGCGGGCGGCGAGGAGGTCCGTGTCGGCCGTCGACAACAACAGCACAGTGCTCATAGGGGAGTTCATGCGCGTGCTCCAGGTGCTCCGGGGGCGATGAAGGGAAGTCCTGACGGTGCGCCCGACTCGATGAGCCGCAGCAGCGCGTCGGTGTCCGCGTGTTCTTCGACGAGGTCGCCGAGGCGGTCGAGCTGTTCCTCGCGCAGCGCGGCGAAGGAGGTGTCGGGGGCGGGGACGAAGCGCCGGCCGGCGGCGCGCGCGATCTCGGTCAGGAAGCGGCGGCGGAACGCGTCGCTCTCCAGCGCGCCGTGCCAGTGGGTGCCCCACACGGAGCCGGCCCGGCAGCCGTCGAGGCTGCGTCCTCGGTCGTCGGAGATGAACGCTTCCCCGCCGCGCACGTCCGCGACGCCGTGGTGGATCTCGTACCCCTCGACGGGCGCGCCGAGCGCCTCGCCGACGGGGCGGGCGAGGGTCTTCTCGCGGTCGAAGCGGATGTGTACGGGCAGCAGGCCGAGGCCGTCGACGTGCCCGGCCCGCGACTCGACCTCGTCCTCGATGTGTTCGCCGAGGATCTGGAAGCCGCCGCAGATGCCGAGGACCGGCCTGCCCTCGGCGGTGCGCCGGACCAGGGCGTCGGCGAGGCCGCGCTCGCGCAGCCAGGCCAGCGCCTTCACGGTGCCGCGGGTGCCCGGCACGATGACGAGGTCGGCGTCGGCCAGCTCCTCGGCGCGGTCCACGAATCGCACGACGACGCCCGGTTCGGCGGCCAGCGCGTCCACATCGGTGAAGTTCGACATCAGCGGCACGGCGCACACCGCCACGCGCAGCACGTCCTCGCCGTGCGGCGGCGCGACGACCGACTCGCGCACGGCCCCGCGCAGCGAGACCCGCAGCCCGTCCTCCTCGTCGATGCCGAGGCCGTGGGCGAAGGGCAGCACCCCGTACGTCCGCCGTCCGGTGATCCCGCGCAGCATCTCCAGGCCCGGCTCCAGCAGCGACACGTCACCGCGGAACTTGTTGACGAGGTAGCCCGCGATCAGCGACTGGTCCTCGGCGTCGAGCAGCGCCGTGGTGCCGAAGAAGGAGGCGAAGACGCCCCCGCGGTCGATGTCGCCGACGACCACCACCGGGAAGCGGGCCGCGCGTGCGATGCCCATGTTCACGATGTCCGTGCGCCGCAGATTGATCTCGGCCGGACTGCCCGCCCCCTCGCAGATCACTGCGTCATATGTGTCCCGAAGCCGCTCCAGACAGTCCACGACCGTGGAGAGCAGCGCTTCCTGTCGGCCCCCGTGGTAGCCGCGGGCGCTCATCTCGCCCACCGGCCGGCCCATCAGGACGACCTGGCTGGAGCGGTCGCCGCCGGGCTTGAGCAGGACCGGGTTCATCAGCGCGGTCGGCTCCACCCGGGCGGCCTGCGCCTGCATGGCCTGGGCGCGCCCGATCTCGGCGCCCTCGCGGGTGACGAACGAGTTCAGCGACATGTTCTGCGCCTTGAAGGGTGCCACTTTCACGCCCCGGCGCACGAGCCAGCGGCAGATGCCTGCCGTGACGACGCTCTTGCCCGCGTCCGAGGTGGTCCCGGCGACCAGCAGTCCGCCGCTCATGTCCGTCTCCGTCCTGCGATCCGCGTGCCCGCCGTACGAGTTCCCGCCGTCCGGCGCCCTGCGATGCGTCGTGCGGCGAGGCCCGCGCCCAGCCGTCCGGCCACACATACGCCCAGGGCGAGCGCGCTCACCCGGCGCGACAGCCGTACCGCGCGTTCGATGTCCTCGGTCTCCACCGCCCGGCCCGTCGCCCCGTTGAGGACGGGACGGTGCTCGACCCTCCCGCCGTACACGAGGGTCCCGCCGAGCCGCACGCCGAGCGCGCCCGCGAACGAGGCCTCCACCGGGCCCGCGTTGGGGCTCGGGTGCTCGGCCGCGTCGGCCCGCCAGGCCCGTACCGCGCCACGTGGCCTCCCTCCGGCGGCCACGGCGAGCAGCGCCGTGAGCCGGGCGCCGGGCCAGCCCGCGACATCGTCGAGGCGGGCGGAGGCCCAGCCGTAGCGCCGGTGGCGGGGCGACTTGTGGCCGACCATGGCGTCGAGGGTGTTGGCGGCCCGGAAGCCGACGAGCCCCGGCACCCCGGCCAGCGCGCCCCACACCAGGGCGCCGACCACCGCGTCCGAGGTGTTCTCGGCCACGGACTCCACCACGGCGCGGGCGATCTGCGGTCCGTCGAGGGAGTGCGGGTCGCGTCCGCACAGATGCGGCAGCCGCTCGCGGGCCAGTTCGAGGTCACCGGCCGCCAGGGCGTCGCCGATCGTCCGGGCCTCACGCCCCAGGGACGTACCGCCGACGACGGACCAGGTGGCGGCCGCGGTGAGCGCGACGGAGGCGGCGGGACGGCCGCGCACGGCACGGCTGATCAGCGCGGCACCCCCCGCGGCACCTCCGGCCAGGACAAGGGTGTGCAGCGCGCCCCACCCGCGGTGGTCGCGCCACAGACGGCGTTCGACGCCTGCCGCGGCCCGCCCGAAGGCGGCGACCGGATGCCCCCTGCGGGGGTCACCGAGCAGCAGATCGCCGATCAGACCGGCCGTGGCGCCGTACACGAAAATGCGGTCGGCACGCACGGCTCAACCGGCCGACGCGCCTCGAAGGACCTTCGTACAGGCGGCTCTCGACGAGAGCGCCACAGCAGCGGACGCACGGCAGCCAGGCATGGCGATATGTCCTCACTCAGGGTCCGCGCCCTGGTTCGACGTGACCGGCGACGAGAGTCTCCTGGCTCCCGGATCCGCAGTTCCCCCGGCCTTCCAGCCCGCTCGCGCGCGCCGTGACTTCCGGTGTGGGGGACTGCTCCCCGGTGACAGTGGCGGGACCGCGCCGGATTCGCACCGGCTTCCTCTGCTGTCGCCGTAATTGGCTCCGGCAGTCCACCACGCTCCGCGAACGCCCGTCAACCTGCCGTTGACCTGCGACGGCGCAGTGTGCTGAGGCCCACATCGGGCCGGGCACACCGGAACGGGCCGGACACACGAGGTGTGTCCGGCCCGTCGGGGGAGTGCGCGGGGGAGGGCTCAGGCGACGATCAGATAGATCCCGTACGTAACCGCCGCCGCGCACAGCCCGAAGCAGACGTACGCGCCGGCGCGGGCCAGCAGCAGCGAGCCGCCGGAGCCGCCCTGCGCCGCCGGTTCGGGCTGCTTGGAGAGACCGACGATGCCCAGGGTGAAGAGACCCACCAGCGCGACGGTGACCACGAGGGAGACGCCGAAGACGGAGCCGAGGGCTGCCCAGTCGATTTTCATGCTGATTCCTTAGACGGCCGGCCTGGACGGCTGACCTAGACGGTGGCGGGTCGCGCCGGGTCCTGGGAGGTGCCGGCCGGGGCCGGAATGGTGGTCTTGAGGTCCTGGGCCGTCGCCTGGGCCGCGGTGGGCGGCGGGCTGACGGCGGCGATGGCCGTCGTGACGACGCCCGCCGGTTCGGCCGTGCCGTCCGCCGGCGCGACATCGCCGTGGCCGACCGGCTTGCGGCGCGACACCAGCCAGATCGAGCCGGAGCCCGCGACCAGCAGCGCCGCGACGACGACGACACCCCAGGTGCCCTGCTTGGTGAGGAGTTCCGCGCCCGCGCCGACCAGGCCCGCGGCCGGCAGGGTCAGACCCCAGGCGACGAACATCCGGGTGGCGGTGGACCAGCGGACCACGCCGCCCTGACGGCCGAGGCCCGCACCCATCACGGCGCCGGAGCAGGACTGGGTGGTGGAGAGGGAGAAGCCGAGGTGCGAGGAGGCCAGGATGACCGTGGCCGCGCTGGTCTGGGCCGCGAAGCCCTGCGGCGGCCTGAGGTCGGTGAGGCCGCTGCCCATGGTGCGGATGATGCGCCAGCCGCCCAGGTAGGTGCCGAGCGCGATGGCCGTACCGGCGGCGACGATGACCCAGACCGGCGGGTTGGCGCCGGGGTGCAGGACGCCACCGGTGACCAGGGCCAGGGTGATGATGCCCATGGTCTTCTGCGCGTCGTTGGTGCCGTGGGCGAGGGAGACCAGTCCGGCCGAGGCGATCTGACCGGCGCGGTAGCCCTTGGCGGTGGCCTTCTCCTGGGCGTCGTTGCGGATCTTCCCGCCGATCCGGTACGTCAGCCTGGTGGCCAGCAGCGCGGCCAGGCCGGCGACGATCGGGGCGGCGACCGCGGGGAGCAGCACCTTGGTGACGACCGTGCCGCCGTCGACCGACGACCAGCCCGCCGACATCACGGCGGCACCGATCAGGCCGCCGAACAGGGCGTGCGAGGAGCTGGACGGCAGTCCGACCAGCCAGGTCAGCAGATTCCAGAGAATGGCGCCGACGAGTGCCGCGAAGATGACTTCTGTCCGCAACCCGTCCTCGTTGATGATCCCGCCGGAGATCGTCTTGGCGACCTCCACGGACAGGAACGCGCCGACGAGGTTGAGAACGGCGGACATGGCCACCGCTGTCTTCGGTCTGAGCGCACCGGTCGAGATGGTCGTCGCCATCGCGTTGGCGGTGTCGTGGAAACCGTTCGTGAAATCGAACACTAGAGCTGTCACGATCACAATCGCGAGGAGCAGCGTGATGTGTTCCATTTACCCAGGCAATCGTTCGACGTCATTGGCAGGTGGACCGTAGGCAACCTGGGTGAACGGAAGATGAACTGGGAAGGGCACTGTGGTGACTCCAAACGGAGCCGGGTCATTCTGTTTGTCCGCCCCGATGTGGCGCGCGCCCGGGACGGGGCCCCGAGCGGCCTGATTTCGGCCCCCGCCACCCCTTTTGTGAACTTCACCGGTTTGTGACTTCTGTGGCCGATCGCATGTCCGTTCGGCTTCCGGGCTGACAGGATCTCCGCATGAGCGATCAGCAGCGGGACGCGATCGGACGGGCCTGGGACGCGGTCGTCGCCACCGCCCGCAGGACGGCGTCGGACGGCCTCGTCGTGGGGACCTCGGGAAACGTGTCGGCCCGGGTCGGCGGGACGGTCCTGGTCACCCCCAGCGGAGTGCCGTACGAGAGGCTCGGCCCCGAGGACGCCGTCGGCGTCGATCTGGAGGGCAACCGGGTCCTCGGCGAACTGGCCCCGACCAGCGAACTCCCGCTCCATCTCGCGGTCTACCGGAACAGCGAAGCGGCCGCTGTCGTGCACACCCACGCGGTGCACGCCACGGCCGTCTCCACCCTGGTCGCCGAGGTGCCCCCGGTCCACTACGCCGCCGCCATGCTCGGCGGCACCGTCCGGGTCGCGGCCTACGCGCGCTACGGAACCGAGGAACTGGCCGAGAACATGCTCGCCGCCCTGCGGGAGCGCACGGGCTGCCTGCTCCAGAACCACGGGACCGTCACCCACGGAGCCACTCTCGAAGAGGCGTACGACCGGACCGCCCAGCTGGAATGGCTCTGCCGGCTCTGGCTCGCCGCGAGCTCCGTACCCGGACGCACCCCGAATCTCCTGTCCGCGGCCCAGCTGCGCGACGTCCAGGAAGCACTGAAGGGGTACGGGCAGCCGGGCTGACCCCGCCCGTCCCGCCTCCCACCGGGCCACCGGACGGCCCCGTCCGCTGGCAGGGTGCGGGACACCCCACGACACTGGAGCCGTGCGCCCGGCAACAGTCACGGCAGCAGCCGTCACCACGATCCTCGGCGTCGGTGCGGCAGCGGTCGCCGCCGGCCGGTACGCCAGCGACGCCGCCCTCAGGGCGCCGTCCGGACGACCGCTCCCCGCCGACCGCAGACTCACCGTGCACGCCACGGCCGCCGGGCAGATCACCCTGACCCGCTCCTTCGCCGCCCTGCGGCCCGGTACGTACGGACTGGCGGGCGACGACATCCATGCCGTGGTCGGCCCGGTGATCGAACACGCCGACCATGCCCCCGACACCGTCGTGCGCAGACTGGAACGCGTCAACCGGGGCAGCCTGGAACCCGGCGCCAAGGTCCGGATCACCCCGCAGCTGTACAGCGGCGACCCCTCCTCGGCCCTCGGCCTCGCATACGAGGAGGTCGAGATCCCCGGTGAACTCGGCGCCCTGCCCGCGTGGTTCCTGCCGGGCCCACGCGACACCTGGGTGATCACCGTGCACGGACTCGGGACCACCAGGGAACACCCCATGAATGTCATGGAGTTCCTGCACGATCTGCGCCTGCCAGTGCTCGACCTCGCCTACCGCGGCGACGCCGGGGCCCCGCGTTCCCCCGACGGCCTCGCCCACCTCGGCGAATCCGAATGGCGCGACCTGGACGCGGCGATCCGCTTCGCCGTGCGGTACGGGGCCGGCAAGGTCGTCCTGCACGGCTGGTCCACCGGAGCCTCGATGGCGTTGCACGCGGCCGTCAACTCCGCGCTGCGCGACCGGATCGGCGGTCTCGTGCTCGACTCCCCGGTCCTGGACTGGGTCACCACGCTGCGCGCCCTGGCCGCCGCCCGCGGTGTCCCCGCCGCGTTGCTGCCGCTCGCCGTCCGGGCCGCGCAGGGGCAGACCGGGCTGCACGGCGCCCGGCTCCTGGACGGCTCCCTCGCACCGGCGCTGCGTGCCCCGACCCTGATCTTCCACGGCCCGGACGACACCCTGGCCCCCTGGCAGCCCTCCCGCGATCTCGCCGCCCGCCGCCCGGAACTGGTCGCGCTGCACGCCGTACCGCAGGCTCCGCATGCGGCGATGTGGAATGCCGATCCGGTCCACTACGAAGAGGCCCTGCGCCGCTTCCTCACGCCCCTGATGTGAGCTGATGCCAAGGATCGGCCGATTGGTGCCGGAGCCGGCCCCGGCCCCCCTCCTCCCGCGAATTCGGGTTCCGTTTGGGCTTTCGGGCTGTCAGGGGCAAGACTGCTCTCCGTGACGTCCCGTACTCCGCGCGACTCCAGG
This sequence comes from Streptomyces sp. NPDC047515, assembly GCF_040643055.1. NCBI lineage: Bacteria > Bacillati > Actinomycetota > Actinomycetes > Kitasatosporales > Streptomycetaceae > Streptomyces > Streptomyces sp. NPDC047515. Next base: position 58,764 of record NZ_JBEYTM010000035.1, on the reverse strand, counting down.
CTGCGACTTGTCCGCCCGCGACCCCTCGCCACCGCTCGCAAGGCCGTGACCACCCGGCGCACCAGGCCGGCCCCGCGCCCCCCGGAGGGCACCCCACCCCGGGCGGAACTGGCCCGCCAGGCCAGGACGGCCCTCGCCGACGCCGTACGGATCGCCCGCTGGGCGGCGGACGGCGCGATCCCCGGCGCTCCGCCGCCGGCCGCCCATGCTCTCGAACGGGCCGCGACGGCCCTGGAGTTGTCCCCGGCCCAGGTGCGCTCCGGCTGGGACCGGGCCCGCCTCGCCGGTCTGGTCGAACTGCACGGGGGCACCGCACGTCCCGGCTGGCGGCTGCGCGCCTGGGACCGCGACGACTCCGCCGTGCTGCGCGGCTGGGTGGCGCTCTTCGACGCCTGGTCGCTCGTCCACCCCGCGCCCGACGGCATCGAGTCCACCGCGGTCGCCGAGGCCGTCGAGGCCGTGCCGCAGGTGCTCTCCCTCCTCCAGCTCTCGGCCGGCCCGGTCACCGTGCCCGCCCTCCTGGACCTTCTCGGCCAGCGCGTCGCGGAACTCCACGAGGAACGCTGCGAGGTGCCGTACGGACCGGAGGCGATGCCCGAGCCGGCCGAAGCCGCCCTCGCGGCGCACCCCGCCGCCCTGGTCGCCCTTCTTCTGGACTGGGCCCTGGAGGGGCTGGCCGCCGTCGGTGCGCTCACCCTGGGCGCCGGACACGCCACCCTCACCCCGCTCGGCAACTGGGCGGTCTGGGTCAAGCTGGAACAGATCTGCGTCGCGGCCCAGAGCCCGGCCGGGAACATCGAGCAGTCCGCCGCCGACATGCTCCTCGGCTGCGCCCGGCTCACCCCCGGCCCGGCCCGCGACGAATATCGCGCCTGGCTCGCCGCCCGCCCCGTCGGCAGCGCCGTCGCCGAACTCCTCGCCGTCGCCCGGGGAGAGGACGCGCTGCTGCGCGGGCTCGCCTTCGAGGCGCTCCGGGTCGTCGGCGCCCCCGCCGAACCCGAGGTGCGCTCCGTCGCCGATGACCCCTCGCTGCGCCCCTACGCGCTGCTGTGGCTGGCGGAGTACGAGGGAACCGACCCGGAGGACGCCCAGGACGTCCTCAGCCGGGAGGAGGCCACCTGGCTCTGGGTGGACACCGCCGCGGCCGTCGCCGACCACGGGGAGACCGGGCTGCTGGTCCGCCATCTCGACTCGGCCGTCCAGGGCACCGTGCCGGCGCTGCTGGACGAGGTACGGGCTGTCGGGCACCCGCGCACCGTGCAGGTCCTGGTCGCCCTGGCCGCCGCGCACCCGGACCCCGCACTGGCCAAAGCGGTGCGCCGGGCCGCGTTCCAGGTGCACACGGGCGGCGCGTAGCACGGGTGTCCACACGCCGGACGGGCCCGGTCCCGGCCCGTCCGGCCGGCAGCCGGCCGACCCCGGCCCGTCCTCAGCCGGCCGACCCCGGCGCGTACGTCCCGAAGCTCCACACATTGCCCTCCGCGTCCCGCGCCATGTAGTCGCGCGAGCCGTAGTCCTGGTCCGTGGGCGGCATCAGGATCTCCACCCCGTGTTCCACGGCGCGGGCATGGTGCGCGTCGACCTCGTCCACCACGACGTAGACACCGGCCGGGCCCGCGTCCCGCATCGCCTTGGCGAAGACACCCTCACGCCCCTTGGAGCCCAGCATCACCCTGCCGTTGCCGCAGGACAGCTCCGCGTGGAGCACCTGGCCGTTCTCACCCTCGTACACCGCTTCCTGGGTGAAGCCGAGGCCCTCCGTCAGCGTCCTGATCGCGGCCTTCGCGTCGTCGTACAGAATCGTCGGATAGATCGTCGGAACGCCGGCCCGTGCGCCTGCCATGGCGCTCACCCCTTCCCGTACTCCCATGAATCGTTTACCTGAATTCTGTGATCCGCGTCTCAGATCCGCGTCACAGTCTTCCACCGGCCACTGACAACGGCCCGGCATGACCCGTGCCACCCGGCCCGCGGTGCCGGCCCCGCGGCCCGGCTCGAACGGCCGGGTTCAGCGGAAGGTGTTGCAGTCGGCCATGTCGCCGCTGCGGAAACCGGCGGTGAACCACTGCTGCCGCTGTGCGGCCGAGCCGTGCGTCCAGGACTCCGGCGTGACCCGGCACTGGAACCTCTCCTGGATCCGGTCGTCCCCGACCGCGGCAGCCGCGTCGAGCCCGAGTGATGCCCTTTTTGGTCGCGCGGTGGAGATGGGGCGACGGCGCTGAGCGAGGACCGGCAGCTGCCGTGAACGCATGCGGAAAAACAGTTGCACACCGCCAGTAGACTGACCCGTATGGCAAATCTCCCTGTGCAATGAGTAGCGGCGTCGAGTCGAACTCAGTAATCGTCCCGTCCGCCGTCCACACCGCCCTGGAGTTTTACCTTGATCACCGCTTCCGGCATCGAGCTGCGCGCCGGCGCCCGCATCCTCATCGAGTCCGCCTCCTTCCGCATCTCCAAGGGTGACCGGATCGGCCTCGTCGGCCGCAACGGAGCGGGCAAGACCACCCTCACCAAATGCCTGGCGGGCGAGGGCAACCCCGCGGGCGGCAGCATCACGCGCTCCGGCGAGGTCGGCTATCTCCCGCAGGACCCGCGCACCGGCGACCTCGACGTACTCGCCCGGGACCGCATCCTCTCCGCCCGCGGTCTCGACGAGATCCTGCGCAAGATGCGGGAGAACGAGGAACGGATGGCGAACGGCAAGGGCGCCACCCGCGAGAAGGCGATGAAGAAATACGAGCGCCTGGAGACGGAGTTCCTCACCAAGGGCGGTTACGCCGCCGAGGCCGAGGCCGCCACCATCGCCGCCGCGCTCAGCCTGCCCGACCGGGTGCTCGGGCAGCCGCTCCACACGCTCTCCGGCGGTCAGCGCCGCCGCGTCGAGCTGGCCCGCATCCTGTTCTCGGACGCCGACATCCTGCTGCTCGACGAGCCGACCAACCACCTCGACGCCGACTCGATCGTCTGGCTGCGCGACTACCTCAAGACCTACCGCGGCGGCTTCATCGTGATCTCCCACGATGTCGAGCTCGTCGAGACGGTCGTCAACAAGGTCTTCTACCTCGACGCCAACCGCTCGCAGATCGATGTCTACAACATGGGCTGGAAGCTCTACCAGCAGCAGCGCGAGGCGGACGAGAAGCGCCGCAAGCGCGAGCGGCAGAACGCCGAGAAGAAGGCCGCGGCCCTGAACTCGCAGGCCGACAAGATGCGCGCCAAGGCCACCAAGACCGTCGCGGCGCAGAACATGGCCAAGCGTGCCGAGCGGCTGCTCTCCGGCCTGGAGGCCGTCCGGGTCTCCGACAAGGTCGCCAAGCTGCGCTTCCCCGAGCCCTCGCCGTGCGGCAGGACCCCCCTGATGGCGGAAGGGCTGTCCAAGTCGTACGGCTCGCTCGAAATCTTCACCGATGTGGACCTCGCCATCGACAAGGGCTCCCGCGTCGTCATCCTCGGTCTCAACGGTGCGGGCAAGACCACGCTGCTCCGGCTGCTCGGCGGCGCCGAGAAGCCCGACACCGGCCAGGTCATCGAGGGGCACGGACTCAAGCTCGGCTACTACGCCCAGGAGCACGAGACCCTCGACCCGGAGCGCACCGTCCTTGAGAACATGCGCTCCGCCGCCCCGGATCTCGACCTCGTCGAGGTCCGCAAGACGCTGGGCTCGTTCCTCTTCTCCGGCGACGACGTCGACAAGCCCGCCGGAGTCCTCTCCGGCGGTGAGAAGACCCGTCTCGCGCTGGCGACCCTGGTGGTCTCCTCCGCCAACGTGCTGCTCCTGGACGAGCCGACGAACAACCTCGACCCGGCCAGCCGCGAGGAGATCCTCGGCGCACTGCGCACCTACAAGGGCGCCGTCGTCCTCGTCACCCACGACGAGGGGGCTGTCGAGGCGCTCCAGCCGGAGCGCATCATCCTGCTGCCGGACGGCGTCGAGGACCTGTGGGGTGCGGACTATCGGGACCTGGTCGCCCTGGCCTGATCCCCGTCCGGTCACCGTCTGATCCACTCCGCATGGATCATTCGGCCTACGCGTGATCCATCATCTGCGTGAGTACGTCTCGTACCTCGGCGCGGCGCCCGGCAGATACCTGCCGGGCGCACCCGTTCGGGGCCGGTGATCCCCGTGTGGCCCTGACCTGGCGGTTCATCCCGGGCTTGTCCCCACCCCTCTCCACAGCCCCACGGAATACGGGATTCCGGTCGTGTCGCCCCTTTCCCTGGGCGGCAATCCGGTTGCACGGACCTTGCCGAATGGGTGGCCAGGAAGCCCCCGAGGGGTGATCATGAGAGTCCAGAGCGCACTTCCCATGAGGAGGCACGGGTGGCCGAGACTCTGAAGAAGGGCAGCCGGGTTACCGGCGCCGCGCGCGACAAGCTCGCGGCAGACCTGAAGAAGAAGTACGACTCCGGTGCGAGCATCCGGGCGTTGGCCGAAGAGACCGGCCGCTCCTATGGATTCGTCCACCGGATGCTCAGTGAGTCCGGAGTCGCGCTGCGTGGACGCGGCGGAGCGACACGAGGCAAGAAGGCCGCCGCGGCCTGACGGCCGTCGGCGGATCGGGGCAGGGCCGTCAGGTCTGTCCCGGGGCTCACCGGTTTCGGCGGTGGCCACCCGGTCGATCGTGATGTCGATCGGGTGGTTACTGTTCAGTCACTTAGGGTTTTTGGTTTGGATCCGGCCTGATCCGAACGAGCGGCCCTGGATCGACCTGCTGACTGACCCGAACCGGAGGCGCTCCATGACCTCGCTCGACTCTGTGCTCGACCAGGACGGCGTACGACTCACCGTCGATGACGCGGTTGCCACGGTGACCCTCACCAATCCGGCCAAGCGCAACGCTCAGTCCCCCGCTCTGTGGCGGGCGTTGACGGAGGCCGGACGGGCGTTGCCCGGCAGTGTGCGGGTCGTCGTGCTCCGTGGCGAGGGCAAGTCCTTCTCCGCGGGCCTCGACCGACAGGCGTTCACCCCCGAGGGGTTCGACGGCGAGCCGTCCTTCCTCGACATGGCGCGCGGCCCGGAGGCCGAGCTCGACGCGACCATTGCCGAGTACCAGGAGGCGTTCACCTGGTGGCGCCGCAACGACATCGTGTCGATCGCGGCCGTCCAGGGGCATGCGATCGGTGCCGGCTTCCAGCTCGCTCTCGCCTGCGATCTGCGGATCGTCGCTGAGGACGTGCAGTTCGCCATGCGTGAGACCAGCCTCGGTCTCGTTCCCGACCTCACCGGCACCCACTCCCTGGTGCACCTGGTGGGGTACCCTCGCGCGCTCGAAATCTGCGCCACGGGCCGCTTCGTGCACGCCGAGGAGGCCGAGCGCACCGGGCTGGCCAACCTCGTGGTCCCCGGCGACGAGCTGGACTCCGCGGCCCGCGACCTGGCCGGCGCGCTGCTGGCCGCCCCGCGCGACGCGGTCGTGGAGACCAAGGCGCTGCTGAGCGGCGCGGTCTCCCGTGGTGACGAGGAGCAGCGCATCGCCGAACGCGCCGCGCAGGGCCGACGACTGCGCGACCTGGCGGGCATCACCGACTGAGCGCCGACGACCGCGATCCCCGGGCCGGCCCGGTCCTCGACCCGTCCGGCGGTCAGTCCGGCGCCACCACTGCCGTGACCAGCACCGCGACCGAGGGGTGCCCGTCCACCGCGGCCGCCACCGCGCCGCGCACCGCACGTGCCACGTCGAGCGCCCGATGGTCCGGATCCGTCGCGAGCTCGACCCGCACATGATCGGGCCCGGTGTGCACGGCATCGCCCAGTACCCGGGTCAGCGTCACGACACCGGGAACAGCCGCGGCTGCGATCCCCGCCGCCCCCTGCGGTCTCGCCGTGGGCACCCCGGCCGGTGCGGGCGCCCGCACCGGCCGGGCCGGGGCGTCCAGCAGTTCCGTCACCCGGATATCGACCTCGGCGACCACCAGCCCCAGCCGCTGCCCGGCCGCGGTCAGCAACTCCGAGCGCAGCGCCGACGCCGCCGCGGGCAGTGGCCGGCCGGACATCGCCGACATGGTCGCCTCCATCCGTAGTGGCCCCGGCGGCAGCGCGCTCGGCGGCGGTTCCACCTCCGGGGCCGGGGCCCCGTCCGGATCCGCCACCCGGATCCTGAGCTCCCCGAGCACCGGACCCGGTCCCGGTCCGCCCACCGCGTCACGCAGCACCGCCACCGCGGCCCGCTCCGAGATCCATGCCCCGTCCGCCGGACCGCCCAGTGGGAGCAGCCGGCCCGGTCCGAGCCGTTGCCGAACCGCCGCCGCCCATCCGTCGGCCCTGTGCGGGCTGTCAGCCGTCGTCATCTCTCCAGCCTGCCGCATTCACGGCGCGAGACGGGGCAAGCGCACCTAATGTGGGCAATAAGGTCCAACCTGCCCCGAAGGGAAGAGTGGCGATGACCGACATCCCACAGCGGAACCGTCCCGAGAACCCCGACAAGGAATCGACCCCGTTCGTCAAGCGTGGCGGGGGTGACCCCGGCACCCGCGGCCGTACGACCATCGCCGACGGCGTGGTCGAGAAGATCGCGGGCATGGCCGCGCGTGACGTGGTCGGTGTCCATGCGATGGGCAGCGGCTTCGCGCGGACGTTCGGAGCGGTGCGCGAACGGGTCCCGGGCGGCGGAAAGTCTGTCACCCGAGGGGTCAAGGCGGAGGTCGGCGAATCGCAGACCGCCCTCGACCTGGAGATCGTCGTCGAATACGGAGTGTCCATCGCCGATGTCGCCCGGGACGTACGGGAGAACGTCATCGCGGCGGTCGAGCGGATGACCGGCCTGGAAGTCGTCGAGGTCAATATCGCGGTCAGCGACGTGAAGCTGCCCGACGAGGAAGAAGAAGAGCCCGAGCCACGTCTCCAGTAGGCCTCTGGAGCGAGGCAGTTGAGGAGCACAGAATGAACATGGCCGTGGTCGGCTTGGTGGCCGGCATGACACTCGGATTCGCCGGGTACTTCGGGGGATTCGGTGCTTTTCTACTGGTGGCCGCGTTGGGGGCGGTCGGCTTCGTCACCGGTCGCTTCCTTGAAGGTGACCTGGAGCCCGGCGACTTCTTCCGAGGTCGCGAGCGCGGCGAACGACGGCGGTGACGGCGTTGTCGGGGGTGAGCGGCCGGGTCGCCGCCGGTGAGCGCGGGGAGACCCGGATCGCCGACCGGGTGGTCGCGAAGATCGCCGCGCAGGCGGCGAAAGAGGCGATCCACGAACCGCCGGAGGAAGGCACCTCGCCGCGCGCCACGGTCACCGTGCACCGTGACACCGCCCGGGTACGGGTGAGCCTGGAGCTCGGATACCCCTCCGACATCGGGCGCCAGTGCGGCGGGGTGCGTCGGCATGTCGTGGAGCGGGTAAAGGCGTTGGCGGGGATGGAAGTGCCCGAGGTGGCCGTACGGGTCGAGCGCCTGCATCCCACAGGAGCGAGTATCGCGGCACAGGGGAGGATCCGATGACCCAGCCCCATGACCCGGACAACCGTACGCAGCGGCCGCCCACAACCCGGCCCGTCGAACAGGGCGACGTGCTCGAACTCGACCAGTCCGCCTCCTCCGCCGCCTACGACCCGGTGCCCGCCGGGCAGGACGGCGACGGGAGGGCGGGCCGGTTCTGGTCCGCGCGCCGCATTCCCGCGGCTCTCATCGCCGCGGTGATCCTCAGCGGAACCGGTCTGCTGCTCTACGACGTGGCGGCGGTACGGGCCGGCCACCCGGCGATGCGGTGGCGCCGCACGCTGGCCGACGAACTCGCGCACCGGCCGCTGGACAACATCTGGGTGCTGGCGGGCGCGGCGGCTGCCGTGGCGATCGGGCTGTGGCTGCTGGTGCTCGCCGTCACCCCAGGACTCCGCGCCGTGCTGTCGATGCGCCGCGACCGGCCCGGAGTACGGGCGGGACTCGACCGGCCCGCGGCGGCTCTGGCCCTGCGCGACCGGGCCGTCGAGATCTCCGGTGTGCAGTCGGTACGGATCCGGATGAGCCGGACCAGAGCCGTGGTGCGTGCGGTGTCGCACTTCCGTGAGCTCGACGACGTACGGGCCGATCTGGACACCGTGCTCGCGACCGGCATCAAGGAACTGGGGCTGGCCAGGCCGCCGAGCCTGTCCGTGCATGTCCGCCGTCCCACGAGAAAAGGGTGAGCCCGATGCTCAGGACCCTCAATCGCGTACTGCTCGGCCTGGCCGGAGTGGTGCTGGTCTGCGTCGGCGGTGCGGTGCTCGCCGCCGGGCTCGGTCTCTCCGTGCCGTCCTGGTGGCCCTGGTACGGCAGGAGCGATGTGCTCCTCAGCCAGGCCGATCGGGACCGCTGGCGCGGCGAGGGCTGGTGGTGGCCGGCGGTGATCACGGCCCTGGCGATCGTGGTCGTCCTCGCCCTGTGGTGGCTGCTGGCCCAGCCGCGCCGAGCCCGTCTAGCCGAGGTGTTGGTGGACAGCGGTGACGGCGAGGGCGCGCTGCTCAGGGGCCGGGCCCTGGAAGGCGTGCTCGCCGACGAGGCGGGAAGCCTGGACGGTGTGGCCCGCGCACAGGTCGTGCTGACCGGACGGCGCAGTTCGCCGCACGCCAGGATCCGTCTGCTGATGGAGCCGCACGCGGCGCCGGACGAGACGCTCGGCCGCCTCGCCGACGAGGCGCTGGCCCATGCACGGGATTCCGCGGGGCTGGCGCAGCTGCCGGCCGAGGTGCGGTTGAGGGCGGTCAAGCACCGTGCGGAAAGGGTGAGTTGACGGGCCTCGCGGTGGCTGTCCACGATGACCGGACGGCGACGAGGAAGGTGCCCTGTCCGGTCATCGGCGCGGCGGCCCGGTTCAGAAGCCGTGCCGGGAGCCGCCGTCGATCGGCAGCATGACGCCCGTCAGATACGACGCCGCGGGCGAGAGCAGGAACGCCGCCGTCCGGCCGAACTCCTCCGGAGTCCCGTAACGCCGCAGCGGGATGCTTGCCTCATTGGCCGCACGAGACGCCTCCGCGTCGCCCGAGAGCGCGTCCAGCTCACGTACCCGGTCCGTGTCGATCCGGGCCGGCAGCACGCCCACCACCCGGATGCCCCGGGGGCCGAGCTCGTCGGCCAGGGACTTGGCGAACCCGGCCAGACCGGGGCGCAGACCGTTGGAGATCGTCAGTCCGGCGATCGGTTCGTACACGGAGCCGGAGAGCACGAAACCGATGACGCCGCCCTCGCCGAGCGTGGCCGCCGCGGCCCTGGCCAGGCGCACCGCGCCCAGGAACACCGACTCGAAGGCCGACTGCCACTGCTCGTCGGTGTTGTCGGCGACGAAGCCGGGCGCCGGTCCGCCGACGCTGATCAGAATGCCGTCGAGTCGTCCGAAGCGCTCGTGCGCGCCCTCCACCAGACGCTGCGCGGAGGCGGGGTCGCCATTGTCGGCGGCGACGCCGACGGCGTCCGGCCCCAGCTCGGCGGCGGCCGCCTCGGCGCGCTTCTCGTCCCGACCGGTGATGATCACCCTCGCGCCGTCCTCGGCCAGCGCCCGCGCGGTGGCGTTGCCCAGCCCCCGGGTCGCCCCGGTGATGATGTACACACGGTCCTTCAGTCCCAGATCCATGGGCCCTATCCTGCCGCGTCGGCCTCCAGCGTGTTTTCCCCGCCCAGTGCCATGGCGGTGCCCACCAGCCCGATGTGGCTGAACGCCTGCGGGAAGTTTCCGAGCTGCCGGCGACCCACGGTGTCGTACTCCTCGGCGAGCAGCCCCACATCGTTGCACAGCGCCAGCAGCCGCTCGAAGAGACGCCTGGCCTCCTCGGTGCGCCCGGTCAGGTGCAGGGCGTCGGCCAGCCAGAACGAACACGCCAGAAAGGCCCCTTCGCTGCCGGGCAGCCCGTCGATGGAGGAGCCGTCCGTGCTGTAGCGGCGGACCAGGCAGTCGCTGCCCAGCTCCTCCCGGACTGCGTCGACCGTCCCGATCACCCGGGGATCGTCCGGTGGCAGGAAGCCGGTCCGGGGGATCAGCAGCGTCGCGGCGTCCAGATTCCGGGAACCGTAGGACTGCGTGAAGGTGTTCCGCACCGGGTCGAATCCCTTCTCGCACACCTCCCGGTGCACGGCGTCCCGCATCACCCGCCACCGTTCCGCGTCGCCGGCCAGCGAGGGGTTCTTCTCCAGGGCGCGCACGGCACGGTCGGCGGCGACCCAGGCCATCACCTTGGAGTGCACGAAGTGGCGGCGCTGGCCACGGATCTCCCACAGGCCCTCGTCCGGCTCGCGCCAGGTCGACTCCAGGAAGCCGAGCAGGCTGAGCTGCAGATTCCAGGCGTGCGGCTTGTCGTCCAGACCCGCCTCGCGCGCGAGCCGCAGCGAGTCGATGACCTCGCCGTACACATCCAGCTGGCGCTGGCGGACCGCGGCGTTGCCGATCCGGACCGGGGTGGAGTTCTCGTAACCGCGCAGCCACGGCAGCTCCGACTCGGGCAGTCGGCGCTCGCCCGCCAGGCCGTACATGATCTGCAGATCGGCCGGGTCCCCGGCGACGGCCCGCAGCAGCCAGTCCCGCCAGGCGGCGGCCTCCTCCAGATAGCCCGCCGAGATGAGGGCGCCGAGGGTGAGCGTGGAGTCCCGCAGCCAGCAGAAGCGGTAGTCCCAGTTCCGTACGCCGCCGATCTCCTCGGGCAGCGAGGTGGTGGGAGCCGCCACGATGCCGCCGGTCGGGGCGAAGGTGAGCGCCTTCAGCGTGATCAGCGAGCGGATCACCGCCTCCCGGTACGGGCCCCGGTACTTGCACCGTGCGGACCACTCGGCCCAGTCGGACAGGGTGTTCTCCAGGGCTTCGAACGGGTCGACGAGATCGGGGCGGGGCGAGTGCGAGGGGTGCCAGGTCAGGACGAACGCCACCCGCTCGCCGGTGGAGATGGTGAACGACGAGCAGGTGGAGAACTGCTGGCCCCACGTCTTGACCGGTGGCTCACTGCGCAGCCAGGCGGAGTCCGGTCCCGCGACCGCCACCCGGTGCCCACCCGAGCGGCGCACCCACGGCACCACCGTGCCGAAGTCGAAGCGCAGCCGGATCACGGAGGTCATGTCGACGGTGCCGCTGATGCCCTCGATGATCCGCATGACATCGGGTTCCTGGTCGCGCTGCGGCATGAAGTCGATGACCTTGACCGTGCCGGTACGGGTCACCCAGTACGTCTCCAGGACGAGGGAGTCACCCGCATAGCGGCGCCGGGTGCAGGAGTCGGCGCCCTTCGGGGCGATCCGCCAGTGGCCGTTGTCCTCGTCGCCGAGGAGGGCCGCGAAACAGGCGCCCGAGTCGAAGCGGGGCAGACAGAGCCAGTCCACAGAACCGTTCCTGCCGACCAGAGCGGCTGTCTGCAGATCGCCGATGAGGGCGTAGTCCTCGATGCGTGGGGTCACGTTCTGGCGTGTTCCCGCACCTGGGCCCCGTTAAGCAGTTCCTGTCCCACGAGAAGCGGGGGACACGCCGACACAGAGCCAGGACCGCCCGGCCGGCACCCGGACGGCCGAGCTCAGGCCGTCGCGGGTTCCGGCTGCTGCGGGCCGGACGTTTCCCGCTCCCCGGCGGCGGCCTTGGCCGCGGCCTGCATCCGGTCGCGCTTCTCCCTGCGGGCGAGGACCACGAAGCCGACCGGAACACCGGCGGCGAACAGCCACCACTGCACGGCGTACGCCATGTGCGGGCCGATCGAGCTGTCGTCGGGGGAGGCGATCAGTTCCGGGGAGTCACCGGCCGGCTCGGGGCCGGTCTGCTCGATGTACCCGCCGAGCACCGGCCGGGAGAGCCTCTTGGCCTCCTGGGAGCTGCTGATCAGCATCACCTGGCGGTCCGGCAGGTCCGAGATGTCCTTGATGCCGCTGGCCCTCGTCGTCTCGTCGGCCTTGAGCCGTCCGGTGACGGTCACCTCGCCCTTGGGCACGGCGGGCACGTCGGGGAAGGCGCGCTGACTGTCGGCGGAGGGCACCCAGCCGCGGTTGACCAGGACCGTGCCGCCGCCCTCGAGGTCGAGCGGGATCAGTACGTGGACACCGATCCGGCCGTCGGTGGAGGTCCTGCGGCGTACGACCACTTCGTGCGCGCCGTCGTATGTACCCGTGGCCGTCACCGTGCGCCAGTAGTCGGTGCGCGGGACCGTGTGGCCCGGGGAGGTGAGCGAGGCGACCGGAACCGGTTTCGCCTTGAGGTTGCGGGAGATCAGGGCGTTCTGCGCGACCTTGTGCTCGTGCCGGTGCAACTGCCAGAAGCCGAGCTCGACCATCGTGGGAATCAGCACGAGGCAGAGGAGGGCGAGGATCAGCCACTGCCGGGTCAACAGGAAGCGGTACACCCCATGACCGTACAACTGCGTCATGGGGGTGCATCGCGCAGGGGGTGGGGGAAGGGGGTGCGGCGGCGGGGGGTCAGACTTTGTCGATGATGCCCACCTTCCCCTCGGCGCGGGCGCAGTGACCGCCGCAGAACCAGTGCCCGTCGACCTCGACGCCCTGGCCGATGATCTGGACCCTGCAGTGTTCACAGATGGGCGCCATGCGGTGAATGGCGCAGGAGAAGCAGTCGAAGACGTGCACGGCGCCCTGCGCGTGCACCTCGAAGGACATGCCGTAGTCGTTTCCGCAAACCTCGCAACGTGCCATGCGCCACAGGGTGGGACGCCGGCGCTGCGGCGGGCGAGCGGCGGGCGGGCGAGTCGCCCCGGTTCACTCCGATGACGGCGCGGCCGGCTGCGTCCGTGCCGGCGCCACGTCGCGCAGCAGATGCGTGAAGGCGCTCTCGTCCAGGACCGGGGTGCCGAACGACTTCGCCTTCACCGTCTTCGACGTCGCCGAGTCCGGGTCATTGGTGACGAGCAGACTGGTCAGCCGGGACACGCTGGTCGCCACATGGAGCCCGGCCTCCACGGCCCGGTCCTCCAGCAGCTCGCGGTCGACGGAGGTGTCCCCGGAGAACGCCACCCGCATGCCCTGCATGAGGGGTTTGTCCTTCTCGTACCGTCCGGGGTTCGGATACGGGCACGCCGGCCGCTTGCGCGAGGGACGCCAGCTGTTCTGGCCGTACGAAGGCTGGTACCCGATCCGGGGTGTGACCGGGGAGTCCGACCACTCGGTCAGCGGTCGGCACTCCAGCAGCGGCAGCCGCACCCCGCCCCGCGCCGCCGCGTGCAGACTCGGCCGGAACGCCTCGGCCAGCACCCTGGCGTCGTCCAGCGCGTGGTGGGCGCGCTGTTGCACGACCCCGAAGTGCGCGGCCAGCGACTCCAGCTTGTGGTTGGGCAACGGCAGCCGCAGCTCCTTGGAGAGCGCGATGGTGCACAGCCGGTGCTCGACGGGGGCGGTGACCGCGGCCCGTGCGTACTCCCGGGCCAGCATCGACCAGTCGAAGGCCGCGTTGTGCGCGACGAGCACACGGCCCGCGAGCCGTTCGGACAGTTCGGCGGCGATCTCCGGGAAGAGCGGAGCGCCTTCGAGGACATCGCTGGTCAGCCCGTGGATCCAGACCGGACCGGGATCGCGCTGGGGGTTGACGAGGGTGTACCAGTGGTCCTCGACATCGCCCTTCGCGTCCAGGCGGTAGACGGCGGCGGACACGATCCGGTCGTCCCGTGCGAGTCCGGTGGTCTCCACGTCGACGACCGCGTACCCCTGCGGGTACGCGGTCGGCCACGGTGCTGCGGTCTGGCGGTCGTCGAGCATGGTCACAGAGAATACGGGCCGCGACTGACAGTCTCCTATTCGGCCGTCTCCCGCTTCGGCGCGGGGGTTCCGGGGCGCGACGCGTGCTGTGCGGGGCCGGCCAGCAGTCCCGCCACCAGGGCCCGTACGGAGTCCGCGAACAGCCGGTCCGGGTCGGCGGGCCGGGCCAGCGCGCGGGCCAGCGCCGGGTCGTCGTCCGAGGCGGCCGCGGTCCACAGATCGCCCTCGCCGGGAGACTGCACGGGGGAACGCTCGCGATTGCGTTCGACGAGCAGGAAGCCGACGGTGTGGAACTGCACCGCCCGGACCGCGGCGGCCGCCCGCGCTCCGCGCAGCCCCGCGGCATGCACCTCGTGGACGAGTGCCTGCTGTGCGGGGAGGAACATCCGCTCGGTGAGGCCCCGTTCATGGACCATCGCGATCAGATGCGGACGGGCCCGCAGCTCGCGGCGCAGACCACGGGCGACGGAGACGATGCGGGACGCCGGGGTCCGGCCGGCCGGGCGGAGGGTGCCCATCTCCCGTACGGTGCGCTCGACGAGGGCGTCCAGCAACGACTCGCGGTTGCCGACGTGCCAGTAGATCGACGTGACTGCCGTGCCGAGTTCGGCGGCGAGTCCGCGCATGGTGAGGGACTGCGAGCCGTGCCGCCTCACCAGGGCAGCGGCCGTTTCCAGGACCCCTTCGCGGGTCAGCGACGATCGCGGCACAGCGCTCCCTTACTCCCGAACTCTGTTACGTGCATGCCTATTTACCCTTCATCGACGACGGTGTAACTGTGTTACAGAACCGCACCGGAGAGCGGGTCGCGAAGTCGCGAAGAAACGGAGACGCGAAGAAACGGAGACGCGAAGTCACGGAGACACGGAGAACCGGTTCACGGCCGACCGTTTCAGGGACGGCCGAGAAGGGTGGTACTGCATGGCACGTGTACGGTACGGCGCGCGCACCACGGCCGAGATCGCGACGGCCCGCGCGGCCCGCTCCAAGCTCCCCGACATCTGGTCCACCGGTGTGGTGGCCCTCTGGGAGAGCGACCCCGACGCGGTGGCGGCCGTTCTCCCGCCGCCCCTCGAACCCGCCGGACGCCCGCTGGTCCGGGCCAACATCAGCACGGTCGAACTGCCCGGCTATCCGCTCGGCGCGGGCTCCGTCTCCGTCGCCGCCGTCCACGACGGGCACGAGGGCTGGTATCCGCTCGTCATGCCGATGACCCATGAACGGGCGCTGATCGGCGGCCGTGAGGTGTTCGGTGAACCGAAGAAGCTCGGCGAGGTGACCGTCGAACGCGACGGCCTCGTCGTCCGCGCCGCGCTCGCCCGGCACGGCATCGCGTTCGTCGAGGTGCGCGGCGCGGTCAGCGGATCGCTCCCGCTGCCGGAACCGACGCCCAAGCTCGACTTCTACTTCAAGTTCCTGCCCGCCGTGGACGGCGAGGGCTTCGACTCCGACCCCGTCCTGATCCACTGCACCCGCCACGAGAAGGTCCGCAGGCTGGAGAGGATCTCGGGCGATGTGGTGCTGCGCGAGTCGGTGTACGACCCGGTCGCGGACCTCCCCGTACGCCGGCTGGTCGACCTCACCATCGGCGAGAAGACCAGCGACCAGCGGGGCGAAGCCGTGGAGCGGGTGAGCGCCGAGGCGCTGCTGCCGTACATCCACCAGCGTTACGACGACCCGCAGCAGATCCATGACGGCCCGCCGGAAGGGAGCGTCCGATGAGGCTGGAGGAGGGCCAGGTCGCCGTCGTCACCGGTGCGGCGAGCGGCATCGGCCTGGCGCTGGCGCGCAGGTTCGCGGCCGAGGGACTGAAGGTCGTCCTCGCCGATGTGGAGGAGGGCGCGCTGGACGGGGCGGCGGACGAACTGCGCCGGGACGGCGCGCGGGTGCTGGCCCGGGTCGTCGACGTCGGCGAGCGGGAGTCCGTACAGGCCCTGGCCGAAGCCGCGTACGACACCTTCGGCGCGGTGCACGTGCTGTGCAACAACGCCGGTGTCGGCTCCGGGGCCGAGGGCCGGATGTGGGAGCACGAGCCGAACGACTGGAAGTGGGCCTTCGCCGTCAACGTGTGGGGTGTCTTCCACGGCATCCAGGCGTTCGTGCCCCGCATGATCGCGGACGGCGGCCCGGGACATGTCGTCAACACCTCGTCCGGCGACGGCGGGATCGCCCCGCTGCCGACCGCCTCCGTGTACGCGGTCACCAAGTCCGCCGTCGTCACGATGACCGAGTCGCTGTACGCGCATCTGAAGGCGGAGGGGGCCCCGGTCGGCGCCTCGGTGCTCTTCCCCGGCCCGCACATGCTCCGCACCGGGCTGTGGGAGTCGCACCGCAATCGGCCCGAGCGGTACGCCAAGGAGCGCCCGCGCAGGACCCCGTACCGCAGCCTCGACCAGTGGGAGTCCGCCATGCGGGCAGCGGGCCACGAAGTGGCGTTCACCCCGGTCGAGGACGTCGCGGGGGCCGTCGTGGACGGGATACGCGCCGACCGCTTCTGGATGCTCCCGGAGAGCGAGCACAGCGACCGGCAGATCCGCGCCAGGTCGCAGTCGATGCTCGACCGGGCCGACCCGTCGTACCTGGAGAGTTTCATACTCGACTGAGGAGCGAGCGATGACCGACGACCCGTACCTGATCATCTCCTCCGACTGCCACGCCGGACTGCCCACCGAGGAGTACCGGCCCTATCTCGACCCCCGTTTCCACCGGGAGTTCGACGAGTTCCTCGCCGGCCGCGACCGCCGCCGCGAGGAAATGACCCGCCTCGGCGTGCGCAACGAGGCCTTCGCCGACAAGTGGTTCCATGACAACGAGGAAGGCCTGAAGGGTGGTTGGGACGCTGCCCGGCGCCTGAAGGAACTGGACGGCGACGGGGTGGCGGCCGAGGTCGTCTTCCCGGACGCGGACGCCGTCGACAGCCGGACCGCCGCCCCGTTCGGCGTCGGTCTCGGGCTCTCCGGCGACCAGGACCCGGAGCTGGGCATGGCGGGCGCGCAGGCCCACAACCGCTGGCTCGCCGACTTCGTCTCGCAGAACCCCGAACGCCACCGCGGGGTCGCCCTGTTGCCCGTCACCGGCGAGGTCGACCGGGTCGTCGCGGAGATCCACCGGGCGAAGGAGTCCGGGCTCGGCGCGCTCATGATCCCCTCCATGTGGGTGGACAAGGCCCCGTACCACGACCGCCGTTACGACCCCGTGTGGGCGGCCGCCGCCGAGACGGCCATGCCGGTCGTCACGCACTCCGGCGCGGCCCCGCGCCACGAGTACGGAGACCACCTCGGCATCTACGTCTCCGAGGTCACCTGGTGGCCGTCCCGCCCGCTCTGGTTCCTGCTCTGGTCTGGAGCCTTCGAACGCCACCCCGGGCTGCGGTTCGGCGTCGCCGAGTCCGGCTGCTGGTGGCTGCCGAATCTCCTCTGGTTCATGGACCGGCTCTATCTCGGTGCCCACGGTGGAAAGAAGCTCTCGCCGTTCGCCGAACTGAAGCGGCCCCCGCACGAGTACCTCGACCGCCAGGTCTTCGTCTGCGCCACCAACACCAAACGCCGCGAACTCGCCCAGCGGTACGAGATCGGCGTCGACAACATCCTGTGGGGCAGCGACTTCCCCCACCCGGAAGGCACCTGGCCGAACACCGCCCAGTGGCTGCGCGACACCTTCCACGACATCCCCGTCGCCGAGACCCGCCGCATGCTGGGCCTCGCCGCCGCGGACGTCTTCGGCTTCGACACGGCGAAGCTCGCCCCGATCGCCGAGCGCATCGGCCCCACCCCCGGGGACCTGGGCCAGAGCCCCGACCAGACGGCGGTCGAGGCGTCCTGGGCCAGGTCGCGCGAAGTGGGCCGGCACTGGCTGACCGACCACGACTTCCCGGCCCTGGGGGTCGACTGATGGAGCGTCACACGGATCGCTACACCGTCATCTCGGCCGACTGCCACGCCGGAGCCGACCTCCTCGGCTACCGGCCGTACCTGGAGACGAAGCATCACGACGACTTCGACGCGTGGGCGGCGGTCTACGTCAACCCGTACGAGGACCTCCTCGCCGACACCGCCGACCGCAACTGGAACTCCGCACGCCGTGTCGCGGAGCTGGAGGCGGACGGCATCGTCGCGGAGGTCGTCTTCCCCAACACCATCCCGCCCTTCTTCCCCTCCGCCGCCCTGATGGCGCCCGCGCCCTCCCGGACCGAGTACGAGCAGCGCTGGGCAGGCCTGCGTGCCCACAACCGCTGGCTCGCCGACTTCTGCGCGCAGGCACCGGGCCGACGCGCGGGTGTCGCGCAGATTCTCCTCAACGACCCCGAGGAGGCCGTCCGAGAGGTCCGCCGCACCAAGGAGGCGGGCCTGACCGGCGGCATCCTGCTGCCCGGCGCCCCGCCCGGCTCCGGCATCCCCGAGCTGTACTCCCAGGCGTACGACCCGCTGTGGGCGGTCTGCGAGGAACTGGACGTACCGGTGAACCACCACGGCGGCTCGGCCTCCCCGCCGCTCGGCGACGAACCGGCGGCCCGTGCCGTCTTCATGGTGGAGACGACCTGGTTCTCGCACCGGGCGCTGTGGCACCTGGTCTTCGGCGGGGCGTTCCGCCGCCATCCCGGACTGAAACTCGTCCTCACCGAACAGGGCTCCGGCTGGATCCCGGGTGTCGTCGAGATGCTGGACTACTACCACGGCCGGCTGGTGGCGGCGGCCGGCCGGGCCTCCACCGCCGAGTCCAAGTTCGGTGCGGGCCTTGCCGCTTCCATGGGCGCGAGCCCGAGCGAGGTGTGGCGCGACAACTGCTACGTCGGCGCCAGCTTCATGCGACCGCACGAGGTGCCGCTGCGCGACCGGATCGGCCTCGACAAGATCATGTGGGGCAGCGACTACCCGCACGACGAGGGCACCCATCCGTACTCCAGGGAAGGCCTGCGGATCGCGTACGCGGGCCTGCCGCCCGCGCAGATCGCGGCGATGACCGGCGGCAACGCCGCCCGTGTCTACGGCTTCGACCTGGCCGCCCTCGACCGCATCGCCGCCACCGTCGGCCCGACGGTGGACGAGATCGCCGACCCCCTGAAGAAGGCCCCGCCCGACGCGACCAGCCCCGCCTTCGCGCCCGGCGGGTCGGTACGCGTCTGGTGACGGGGCGGGGTGAGACCATCCCCGGGTGACGGGTGACCAGACGCACGACGAAGCGCACGACAACGGGCTCGGCGCGCGGCTGAACTGGCTGCGCGCCGCGGTCCTCGGCGCGAACGACGGTGTGGTCTCCACGGCGGGCCTGGTCGTCGGCGTGGCCGGCGCCACCGGCGACCGCGGCATCCTGCTCACGGCGGGCCTGGCCGGACTGCTGGCCGGATCCATGTCGATGGCGGCGGGCGAGTACGTCTCGGTGTCCACCCAGCGCGATTCGGAGCGGGCCGCGCTGGCCATGGAGAAGCGGGAGCTGGCCGACACCCCGGAGGCCGAACTCATCGAACTCACCGGCCTGTTGGAGGGCAAGGGGCTGAGCCGCGAGGTCGCCCGTGAGGCCGCGCTCCAGCTGACCGAACGCGACGCGCTCCGCGCCCACGCGGAGGTGGAGCTGGGCATCGACCCGGACGAGCTGACGAACCCGTGGCACGCGGCGGGCGCGAGCTTCCTGGCCTTCACGGTGGGCGCGCTGCTGCCGCTGCTGGCGATCGTGCTGCCCCCGGCGTCGCTCCGGCTGATCGTGACCGTGCTGTCGGTACTGGCGGCGCTGGCACTGACGGGCTGGTGGAGCGCCCGCCTGGGCGAGGCGGCGGCAGGACCCGCGGTGCTGCGGAACATGGGCGGGGGAGCGTTGGCGATGGCGGTCACGTACGCGGCGGGGGAGTTGCTGGGGGCAGTGGGGGTCTGACGGTCTTCTCGTCCGGACCGGGCCGGACCGGACCGGGCCGGATCGGCGAGCGGGGCCCGGTGCCGCGGACACGACCTAGGCTGGCGGCGTGACCAACCACCTGACCTCCTGTTCCTGCTGCGGCGACGCCCTCACGGACGAGCGGCGCATCGACGTCGGATTCAAGCTGCCCGACGCCGCCGTCGCCACACCCGAAGAGGCCCGGCACCGGCTCGGTCCCTCGGCGCTGCTCCGGGTGGACGGCGTCGGCTCCTTCATCCGCTGTCTGCTGCCTGTCCGGCTGACGCACGAGACCGAGCTGGTCCTGGGCATATGGCTGGAGGTCGACGAGGCCACTCTCCGGCAGGCCCACGACCTGTGGGAGCACCACGGTTACGCGGATCTCGCCTTCAGCGGGAGGCTCGCCAACAAGATTCGCCCCTGGGGCGACGAGCTGTTGGGCGCCCCGTTCATCGCACAGGTCGCCGACCCCGAGGAGCTGCCCCATCTCGTCGCCGGCCAGGACCCGGCAGCCGCCCGCGTCCTGGCGGACACCTGGGACCGCGACCATGTCCTCAGCCGCTTCTCGCACCAACTCCCCGTCGACGTCCGCACCGGCCTCGGTGGCCACTGGTCCGTCGTCCGCACCGCGGGCCTCACCGCCCGCTTCGCCGACGGAACGGACCAGTTCACCGGGCCGGACCGCAGCGCCGCCGTGACCGTGTTCACGGACGACGACCCGGAACGTTCCCCCGAGGACTTCCTCTCCGCACTGCTCGCCGGCTCCCCCGACAAGCTTCCCGCGCAGCGCCTCACCGAGCCCCTGCCCGGCGGCCTCCGCCACGCCTTCTGGCTGACGCCGGACGACCACGGCCGGGAGCGGTACGAGTTCTACGGCTTCGCGGTACCGGCCTCCGGCACCGCCGCCGGCGTGTTCTGCACCCACGAGGACCCCGCCGGCCTCGCCTGGGCCCAGCAGTTCTGGCGGTCCCTCGACTGGGCCGGCCCTTCCTGATCCGGACGAGGGGCCCCAAGGACTGTCCCGTAATCCGTCGCGCGCCCGCCAGGGATCACGGGACAGCCCTTGGCCCGAAGGCAACGGCGAGGACATGCGCCATGACGGCATCCAGCGGGTCGGGCTCTCGTACCGCACAGGGGGCGGCGGCAGCAGTACCGTGCTCCGGCGGCGCGGGCCGTGTCCCAGGGCCCGGGCGCCACTCGGACGCCCGGCCCCGGGGACGTACTACTTGCTGACGGCGAAGCGCATCAGGGCATGTTCGTCGCCCTGCTTGATCTTCCCCGTCACATTGATCACTTCGAGTTTCCACGTGTCGCCGAACCGCACGGCTTTGGCCACCGCGCAGCCGTTGTCCTGGGTGAGCAGGCTGGGCCATATGTCGGCGACCTGCTGCGAGCTCCCCCCGGTCGCGTCGTAGACCTTGAAGCTGATGTTGCGGGCCTTCTGGAAGGAGCTGCCCTTCTTGAAGGCGGCGGCGACGAACACGATCGACGTGATGTTGGGCGGGATGCGCGCGAACTCGACCGTGACGGTCTCGTCGTCGCCGTCCCCCCGCCCGGTCTGGTTGTCGCCGCTGTGCACCAGGGAGCCGTTTCCCATGGGGTCCAGCGAGTCGAGGCCGGCCAGGCGCACCGGGTCCCCGTCCTGCGTGGCGACGGCGATCAGGTCGAGGTCCGTTCCGGCCTTGCGGCGGAGCAGGCCCATGACACCGCCGCTGGTGCCGGCCGTGGGGTCCCAGGACACGCCGATGGACAGATGGGTCACTCCGTCCAGGTCTGCGGGGCCGTCTTCCTTGGTGAGTGTGATCATGCGCGGGCCATCCTTCTGTCACGGGTACTACAACACGCAGAGTGTGCCTGGCGCCTCGGCGGTTCCATGTGACGGGTCCCCGTGGGCGCGCACGAGGGGGCGCCGCACGCTCCGGGAGACCCGCACGGGGGCTTCGGCGCCACCGGCGTCCGGGCGACCGTGCCGTTCGTCGTCGTGGCCGACCGGACCCTCGCAACTGCCGGTCCCCGCACGGCGGTTCTTCCTCCGCTCAAGCTCCGGTACAGGGATCGTCCGGGACCCGCATTGGCAGAAGTCACCAAAGACTGCTGACAACGCGTCTCGCATACTTGTTGGTAACAACGTCTAGTCCGCAGCCGACCTGCGGCTCTACGGTGCTCGCATGCCGCCGAACCTGCCCGATGTCGTGCTCTGGTCCATACCGGCCTTCGTGCTGCTCACCGTCCTCGAAATGGCACTCCATCACTTCCATCCCGATGAGGAAGCCGCCGGATACGAGGTGAAGGACGCCGCCACCAGCATCACCATGGGGCTCGGCAGCCTGGTCTTCGACCTGCTGTGGAAAGTGCCCATCGTCGCCGTCTACACCGCGGTCTACGAGCTGACCCCGCTCCGCGTCCCCGTGCTGTGGTGGACCGTCCTGCTGATGCTGCTCGCGCAGGACTTCTTCTACTACTGGTCCCACCGGGGACACCACGTCATCCGGATCCTCTGGGCCTGCCACGTGGTCCACCACTCCAGCCGGAAGTTCAACCTCTCCACCGCGCTGCGCCAGCCCTGGACATCGCTGACCGTCTGGCCGTTCTACGTGCCGCTCATCGCCTGCGGGGTCCACCCGGCCGCGCTGGCGTTCTGCTCCTCGGTGAACCTCGTCTACCAGTTCTGGGTGCACACGGAGCGCGTCGGCAAGCTCCCTGGGCCCTTCGAATTCGTACTGAACACGCCGTCCCACCACCGGGTGCACCACGCGTCGCAGGGCGGCTACCTGGACCGGAACTTCGGCGGCATCCTGATCGTGTGGGACCGGCTCTTCGGGTCCTTCACCGGCGAGACGGAGCGGCCGGTGTACGGGCTCACCAAGAACATCGACACGTTCAACCCGCTCCGCGTCGCCACCCACGAGTACGCCGCCATCGCCCGCGACGTGCGCGCGGCGGGCAGCTGGAGCGAGCGCGCCGGGCGGATCTTCCGCGGCCCCGGCTGGCAGCCGTCCACAACGCCCGCACCCACGCCCCTCCCCGCCCAGGAGCGCATCGGATGAGCGCCGATACCGTCCCGGACCGGCGGGAACGTCTCGTACGACCGCTGCTCGTCGCCTTCCTTCTGGCCGCCGTCGTCGACCTGTTCGGCGTGCTCGCCGACGTCCCGGTCGCCCACCTCGTCGCGAAGCCCCTGCTGATGCCGCTGCTGGCCGGGTACGCCGCCGCCCGGCGCGGTCCCCGGCTGCTGATCGCGGCACTCCTGTTCGGCTGGGGCGGCGACACGCTCCTGCTGCCCGACGCAGACGCCACCTTCCTCATCGGGATGGGTTCCTTCGCCGCGGGGCACGTCTGTTACCTGGTGCTCTTCGGACGTGCCCGGAGCTCCCCGGTCGTCGGGGCGGTGTACGCGGCCGTCCTGGTCACCGTCGTCGCGCTGCTCTGGAGCGGATTGCCGGCGGACATGCGGATTCCGATGACCGGCTACAGCCTGCTGCTCACAGCCATGGCCTACCGGGCCGGCACCCGTGGCCGGTACGCGGCCGTCGGCGGGGCGCTCTTCCTGCTCTCCGACACCCTCATCGCCACCGGCGTCGCCGACTGGCCGCAGCTGCCCGCCCCCGACTTCTGGGTCATGCTCACCTACATCGCCGCGCAGTTCCTGCTGACCGCCGGAGTGCTGGCGCCTGGTGCGAAATGGGCCGGTGTCACCCCTGGGGCGTACCGTGAACGGAGCATCACCATCTGAGAGCAGCAAGGACCCCCACGCATGCGCGCCACCGTCATCCACGCCCCCCACGACATACGTGTGCAGGAAGTGCCCGACCCGTCGATCCAGCAGCCCACCGATGTGGTCCTGCGGGTCCTGCGGGCCTGTATCTGCGGCAGCGACCTGTGGGCCTACCGCGGCGAGGCCGCCCGGCAGCCCGGCCAGCGGATCGGTCACGAGTTTCTCGGGATCGTCGAGGAGGCAGGTTCCGAGGTGGCCGGCTTCGCCGTCGGTGACCTCGTCGTCGCGCCCTTCGTGTGGTCCGACGGCACCTGCGCGTACTGCGCGGAGGGCCTGACCACCTCCTGCCCGCAGGGCGGCTTCTGGGGCTCCGTCGGCTCCGACGGCGGGCAGGGCGAGGCCGTCCGCGTCCCGTTCGCCGACGGCACGCTGGTCAAGCTCCCCGCGGCCGCGGTCTCCGACGACCGGCTGCTCACCGCGCTGCTGGCCCTGTCCGACGTGCTGGGCACCGGACATCACGCCGCCGTCGGCGCGGGCGTGAAGACCGGCAGCACGGTCGCGGTCGTCGGTGACGGGGCGGTCGGCCTGTGCGGCGTCCTGGCCGCCAGGCGGCTCGGCGCCGAGCGGATCATCGCACTCGGCCGCCACCAGGTGCGTACGGACATCGCCCGCACCTTCGGCGCCACGGACGTCGTCGCCGAGCGTGGCGAGGCGGCCGTCGAAGCCGTACGGGAACTGCTCGGTGGCGAGGGCGCCCACGCGGTGATCGAGGCCGTCGGCACCGAGCAGTCGATGCGCACCGCCGTCGGGATCACTCGCGACGGTGGTGCCATCGGCTACGTCGGCGTACCGCACGGCAGCGGCACCGGCCTGGACCTCGGCGTGATGTTCGACCGGAACATCACCCTGCGCGGCGGCGTCGCCCCCGTGCGCACATACATTCCGGAGCTGCTCCCCGACGTGCTGTCCGGCACGGTCGACCCGTCGCCCGTCTTCGACCTGACCATCGGTCTCGACGACGTTCCCGTCGGCTACAAGGCGATGGACGAGCGCACGGCACTGAAGGTGCTCATCAAGCCGTGAGCCAGGCGGCCGCGTCCGCCCCCAGCGGGCCGGGCGGGCGCGACCAGTCCTTGGGCGAACCGTCGAAGGCGACCGGCGGCAGGGCGTGACGCAGCCGCCCGAGCGGGCCGGCCGTCTTGGCGAGCCGCTTCTCCGGGTCGTACGACGCGCCTGTGGCCTCCGTCTCCCGACGGGCGGGCAGCTCGTCGAGCAGCCACGCGGCGGTACGGGCGAGCGAGAGCGTGACCAGCCGGGAGCCTCCCTCGTCGTGCTGCTCGGTCAGCGCGCGCAGCACGGCGGCGGCCAGCAGATAGCCCGTGCCGTGGTCGAGTGCCTGGGCGGGCAGCGCGCCGGGAGGGTGCTCCGCTCCGGCCGTGGCCTCGACCGAGGCGATGCCGGTGGCCACCTGCACCAGACTGTCGAAACCGCGCCGCTCGGCCCATGGACCGTGGCCCCAGGCCGAGAGCCGCCCGATCACCAGCCCCGGTCTGCGCGCGGCCAGGGACTCCGTGGTCAGCCCGAACCGCTCGACCGCACCGGGCCGGTAGCCGATGACGACCACGTCCGCCTCGGCCAGCAGCTCGTCGAACACGGCCCCGCCAAAGCGGCTGCCGAGGTCCAGGTTCACCGACCGCTTCCCGAAACCGGTGTCGGCGTGCGCGTCCGGGCTCTCCGGGAGCCGTGGGGAGTCGATCCGCAGGACATCCGCGCCGAGCAGCGCGAGCGTACGGGTGGCGACGGGTCCCGCGATGACCCGGGTGAGGTCCAGTACGCGCATCCCGGCGGCGGGCAGCAGCGGTGTGCCGGCCGGCGCCGTCGTCCGACGAACCGGCGCGCCGTCGATACGGTCGCCGGTCACCAACGGGGTGCCCGCGACCGCGGCGCCCCGCGGGTCGGCCGACCACTCCCCGGGCGTACGGGCCGCGACGGCCAGGCCGCCCGCGGCGTACACGGTCCGCTCGATCTCTGCGCCCCGCCGCCCGGCGAACGAGGCGGCGACGGCGGCCACGGTGAGGTCGTCCGAGGTGTCCGCCGGCAGCCCCAGCGTGGCGAGCAGCCGGGCCTGATGATGCGGGTAGTTGGCATGTGTACGGACCCAGCCGTCCGCCGTGCGCCAGAACCGGGACAGCGGGGCGAAGGACATCGGCGCGCACCCGTCGATCCGCAGATGGCGCTCGCTGGTGAACGCCGTGGCCACCGCGCCGGCGTCGACGTGGACCCGGGGCACCGCGTGCCCGGTGCGGCGGGCGGCCAGTTCGGCGGCGGCCAGGGAGCAGACCGCGACGGCGGAACGGGCCAGCTCCATGACGGGCAGCCGGGAGGGCAGCAGACCCTCGGGGCCACTCGTCCCGATGCGCGCGAGAAGCGCGGGATCCCCGCCGAGTGCCGCCCAGGCCTGCTCCGTACCGGACATGTGCGCATGAGTCATGCCCGCACTATGGCACTGAGTGCCACCATCGGAAAGGGGCGCCGGGAGAGCCCGGTACGGCGCTGCGGGAGGACGGCGGGCGGGGCCGATGACTCCGGCCCCGCCCACTGCGTCGCGTTCCTACCGGCGGACCGCGTTCAGCGCGTTCACCACACCGGCCCCGTAGAAGCCGTTGTGCTTCTTGCTGCCCTCGCAGACGGCGTCGATCTTGCCGTCGCCGTTGATGTCGTACGGAGCGCCACACTCAGTGGCGTCGGCCCCGGATGTCAGGAGCGCCTTCACCTGGGCCGCCGAAGCGTGCGGGTGCGTCGACTTGATCAGGGCCGCGACACCCGCGACATGCGGGGAGGCCATCGACGTACCGTTCTTGTAGCCGTACTTGCCGCCCGGCAGCGTGGACAGGATCGCGCCGTTCGTGGCAGGCGGTGCGGGCGTCTGGTAGACCGTCGAGTCGCCGCCGGGAGCCGCGACGTCGATGACGCCGTTCCCGTAGTTCGAGTACGAGGACTTCAGACCCTTGGCACCGGTTGCCGAGACGGTCACGACACCCGGCAGCATCGCCGGGATGTCGAGGCACTCGCGCGGGTTGATCGTCCGGGTCACGGCCGTGGTGTCGTTCGGGCTGGTCGTGTCGTCGATCGCGCCGGAGGCCAGGTCGAACTTGCTGTTGCCGGCCGAGGCGACGTTCACCGTGCCCTTCCGCTCCGCGTACCCGGTGGCGCGGGTGACGGCCTCGACCAGGGCGCCCTGGTCCGGGTCGTTCTTGCAGTTGAACATCCACGGGTCGGTGTAGTAGCTGTTGTTGGTGACATCGATGCCGTGCTCGGCGGCCCAGACGAAGCCGCAGACGATCGACTCGGTGTAGAAGAAGCCGTCCGGGTTCGCGACCTTGATGCCGGCGACCTTCACGCCCGGCGCGACACCCGTCACCCCGATGCCGTTCTTCGCGGCGGCGATGGTGCCCGCGACATGCGTGCCGTGGTCGCTCTCACCGGCCTTGGGACGCCAGGCGCCGTCCGTCGTGTCCGGCGCCCCGGACACGCAGCTCGCGGAGGCCCCGCGGTTGAAGTTCGGCGCCAGGTCCGGGTGGGTGTCGTCGACACCCGTGTCGATGACACCGACCGTCACCTTGCTGCTGCCCAGTGTCTTCTGGTGCGCCTGGTCCGCCTTGATGGCGGGCAGATCCCACTGCAGGGGCTCCATCGGATCCTGGTCCGCCGTCGCCTCCGCCGCCGCGCTCCGCGCCTGCTCGGCGGTGAGCGGCTGCTCGACCCCGATGTCCGTGGTGGCCTGCGGAACGATGGGGCTGGTCCGGGTGGCCCCCGCCGAATCGACACCCTTGACCCGGCGGATCGACTGCGCGAAGTCCGGGTTCTGCGACTCGACGACGATGACGCCGATCTGCTCATAGGCGATCACCACCGTGCCGCCGGCCTCGGCGATCGCCTTCTTCACCTGCTTGACGGTGCCGTGGTTGCTCCGCGTGTTGACGACGTATGAGAGCTTCGGGCCGTCAGTAGACACCGCCGCCGTGGGCTGCGCGTCCACCGGTGCGGCAGAGGCGGCCCCCGTCGGCAGGAAGCCGAGCGAGGCCGTGAGTGCCAATCCGACGGGCAGCGTCAGTGCGCGCGTCCGTCTGGATCCCAGATGAGCCATGGGGTCTCCACATCATCCGTGCCGGGCGACCGGACACGGCGTGTGCCCAGTCGCGTACATGACGAGTGAAGCTATCGTTGATCATCCTTGCTGATCAATGAGTTGTCATCAATGAATTCGAAGGACCTGTTCGAAGAGGTGCGGGGCGGGGTTGAGCCGGATGGCCGCGCAGAGGCAGTCGGAGAAGTGCGGTTGTGCGGTGAACCGCTTCGCCGCGCCGTCCGTGCCGTTGTCAGGGGAAGCGCACCACCGTCCCCGGCCATCGAGGTTCCGCAGTGAAATCCACCGTCCCCACCACCGCACCCGCGTCGCGAGGAGATTCCGTGACTACCGATGCACCGCCGCCCGAGGTCAGTACGGACACCCGCACTGCCCAGCCCACGACCGAGGCGTTCATCGCGACGCAGGAGAGTGCGGAGTTCGGTGAACTGCGCCGCGCGCACCGCTCGTTCGCCTTCCCGCTGACCATCGCCTTCGTCGTCTGGTACCTGCTGTACGTGTTGCTGTCCAACTACGCGGGCGGCTTCATGGGCACCAAGGTCTACGCCAACATCAACGTGGCCTTCGTCTTCGGCCTCGCCCAGTTCGTCACCACGTTCCTCATCGCCTGGTTCTATTCGCGCCACGCGGCCGCGAAGCTCGACCCGAGGGCCGAGGCCATCAAGTCCCGTATGGAGGCCGACGCATGAGCGCCGTGTACCACTCGCACCCCGCCCTCCAGCTGGCCGCCTCCTCGACCACCGAGCACCGGCCGCTGATCATCACGCTCTTCGCCGTGTTCGTCGCCGCGACGCTGGGCATCACCGTCTGGGCCGGACGGCAGACCAAGAGCGCCTCCGACTTCTATGCCGGCGGCCGGCAGTTCACCGCCTTCCAGAACGGACTCGCGGTCTCCGGCGACTACATGTCGGCGGCCTCGTTCCTCGGGATCGCCGGGGCCATCGCCCTCTTCGGCTACGACGGCTTCCTGTACTCCATCGGCTTCCTGGTCGCCTGGCTGGTGGCCCTGCTGCTGGTCGCCGAACCGCTGCGCAACTCGGGCCGCTACACGATGGGCGACGTCCTCGCCTACCGGATGCGGCAGCGCCCGGTGCGTACCGCCTCCGGCGTCTCCACCATCGTCGTCTCGATCTTCTATCTGCTGGCGCAGATGGCGGGCGCGGGCGTCCTGGTCTCCCTGCTCCTCGGCATCACCAGCGACGCGGGCAAGATCCTCATCGTCGCGCTGGTCGGTCTGCTGATGATCGTGTACGTCACCATCGGCGGCATGAAGGGCACCACCTGGGTCCAGATGGTCAAGGCCGTGCTGCTCATCGCGGGCGCGCTCCTGATGACCTTCCTGGTGCTGCTGAAGTTCGACTTCAACATCTCCGACCTGCTGGGCACGGCCGCCGCGAAGAGCGGCCACGGAGCGGCGTTCCTGGAGCCCGGACTCAAGTACGGCGCCACCGGCACCTCGAAGCTGGACTTCCTCTCCCTCGGCATCGCCCTGGTCCTCGGCACCGCCGGGCTGCCGCACATCCTGATCCGGTTCTACACGGTGCCGACCGCCAAGGCCGCCCGTAAGTCGGTCAATTGGGCCATCGGCATCATCGGCGCCTTCTACCTGATGACGATCGCGCTCGGCTTCGGCGCCGCGGCTTTGATCGGCCCGGACGAGATCAAGGCGAAGAACCCGGCTGGGAACGCGGCCGCCCCGCAGCTCGCCGAGTACCTCGGCGGGGTCGGCTCCACGGGCGGCGCGGTGCTGCTGGCCGTGATCTCGGCCGTCGCCTTCGCCACCATCCTCGCCGTCGTCGCGGGCCTCACCCTCGCCTCCTCGTCCTCCTTCGCGCACGACATCTACGCCAACGTCATCCGCAAGGGGAAGGCCACCGAGAAGGAGGAGATGCGCGCCGCCCGCTGGGCCACCGTCCTCATCGGCGCGGTCGCCATCGTCCTCGGTGCCTTCGCGCGCGACATGAACGTCGCCGGACTGGTGGCGCTCGCCTTCGCCGTCGCCGCCTCCGCCAACCTGCCGACGATCCTCTACAGCCTCTTCTGGAAGCGCTTCACGACCCAGGGCGCGCTGTGGTCGATCTACGGAGGTCTGGCCTGCTCCGTGATCCTGGTGCTGTTCTCGCCCGTCGTCTCCGGAAACCCGAAGACCTCGATGTTCAAGGGCGTCGACTTCGCCTGGTTCCCGCTGGAGAACCCGGGGCTGATCTCCATCCCGCTGGGCTTCCTGCTCGGCTGGATCGGCTCCCTCCTCTCGAAGGAGGAGCCGGACAAGGGCAAGTACGCCGAACTGGAGGTCAAGTCCCTCACCGGGGTCGGAGCGCACTGACCGGGGCAGAACCCGGCGAGAGGTCCGCGCCGGGCCGCCCCCTTCCACGGCCGTGTCGTAGGGTCCTACGACACGGCCGTGCCGCTCCTCGTGTCATACGAGCCCCGTCCGATGTCACAGGTCTCGCGTAGTCTCGAAGGAGTCAGCCGAAAGCGCCGACCGGGACATCCGACCGGACGGGCGAGCGGGAACGCCGGACGTGCCGGACACGGCGGCCGGACAGGAACTGGGGGAGGGGACCCACATGCTCATCGACACCTACGATCGGGTCGCCACCGACCTGCGCGTGTCGCTGACCGACCGGTGCAATCTGCGGTGCACGTACTGCATGCCGGAGGAAGGCCTGCAGTGGCTGGCCAAGCCCGACCTGCTGAGCGACGACGAGATCGTCCGGCTGGTCGGCATCGCCGTCACCCGGCTCGGCATCACCGACGTCCGCTTCACCGGCGGTGAGCCGCTGCTGCGCCCCGGCCTGGTCTCCATCGTCGAGCGGTGCGCGGCCCTGAGCTCACGCCCCAGGATGTCGCTCACCACCAACGGCATCGGACTGAAGCGCACGGCGGCCGCGCTCAAGGCCGCCGGCCTGGACCGGGTCAACGTCTCGCTGGACACCGTGCGCCCCGATGTCTTCAAGACCCTCACCCGCCGCGACCGCCACCACGACGTGCTGGCAGGCCTGGAAGCCGCCCGCGAGGCCGGACTCACCCCGGTCAAGGTCAACGCCGTCCTGATGCCCGGACTCAACGACGACGAGGCCCCCGACCTGCTGGCCTGGGCCGTCGAGCACAGCTACGAGCTCCGCTTCATCGAGCAGATGCCGCTCGACGCGCAACACGGCTGGAAGCGCGACGGCATGATCACGGCAGGCGACATACTCCGGTCGCTGCGCACCCGCTTCACCCTCACCGAGGAGGGTGACGACCGGCGCGGCTCCGCCCCCGCCGAGCGCTGGCTCGTCGACGGCGGACCCCACCGCGTCGGTGTCATCGCCTCCGTCACCCGTCCCTTCTGCCGGGCCTGCGACCGCACCAGGCTCACCGCCGACGGCCAGGTGCGCACCTGCCTGTTCGCCCGCGAGGAGACCGATCTGCGCGGCGCCCTGCGCTCCGACGCGCCGGATGAGGAGATCGCCCGGATCTGGACGCTGGCGATGTGGGGGAAGAAGGCCGGATCCGGTCTTGACGACCCGTCCTTCCTGCAGCCGGACCGGCCGATGTCGGCGATCGGAGGCTGAGGCGGTCGAGGGCCGAGGGGGCAGGCGGCCCCGGCGGGACCGAGCGATGCCGGACCCGGGCCGACCTTCCCTCCTACGGCCTGCCCGATCCCGGCCCGTCGGACTCCCACTCCGCCAGCTTCACCACATCCTTGAGGAAGCCCCGGACATCCAGGAACGAGGACAGGTGCTCCCGGTGCTCCTCGCAGGCCAGCCAGGTCTTCCGACGCTCAGGGGTGTGCAGCTTCGGATTGTTCCAGGCCAGCACCCACACGGCGTCGGTCCGGCAGCCCTTGGCGGAGCAGATGGGGGCGGCGGCAGCGCTCTCGGCCGCGGATTCAGGGGAGTTCACGGCTCAATCGTAGGGTCTTTCGTTCGGACCGGTTCGGCGTGATCCAAACGGGAGGCCCTCGGCCGGTGCCGGTTCCGGTCTCCCGGGCGGCCCGCGCGATGGGCGGCCCGAACGCATCCCCGGTCGGAGAAAAA
This sequence comes from Streptomyces sp. NPDC047515, assembly GCF_040643055.1. Classification (NCBI taxonomy): domain Bacteria; kingdom Bacillati; phylum Actinomycetota; class Actinomycetes; order Kitasatosporales; family Streptomycetaceae; genus Streptomyces; species Streptomyces sp. NPDC047515. The sequence goes on along the minus strand of NZ_JBEYTM010000035.1, from coordinate 27,380 downwards.
GCGACGCCGAGCAGCCACGGGGGGAGCTGCCCGGCGTCGGTCCGTCGCTCCGACGGGGGATGCGGAGCGCGTACGAAGTATGTCACGCAGACGGGGGTGCGGTGCACCGTAACTTCACGATTGACTGAGGTTTTCACGAGCCCCGGGTGCGGTGCGGTCTCAGCTGTGCTTATACCGAATGCCCCCGTCCGGAGCCGCCCGTCACGGCTCATGCCGAGGGCCTGTGGCTCACGACAATCGCCTTCTGGTCACGTCGAGGGCCCGTGGTTCACGACGTTTCCCCGCCATGACGTACTCCGTCGGCCGCCGGGCCGGATTCGGCGGCACCGGGCGCGGGCGCGGCATCGAGCATCGGCCGCATCGGCGTCGGGACGAAGGTCGACGGAAGCGAAGGGGCGTTCTCCCGGCCCGCGTTGGCGATGACCACCGCCACGTACGGGAGCAGGACCCCGAGCGCCAGTGCCACGATCGCGACGTACCGCTCCACGTTCCAGAGCACGGCGGCCAGGATCACCGACACAGTCCGCACCGACATCGAGATCACATAGCGCCGCTGCCTGCCGCGCACATCGTCCGCGAGCCCCTGCCGGGCCCCCGTGATCCGGAAGACCTCGGTACCGCCCTGCTTCCTCATCACGTCTCCACCACCCTCCCTCCAGCACCGGGTGGACCGGAGGGACCTCGTTCCCGCGCCGGACGCTCCCCGGACCGGACCGCATCCACGGTACGCCCGCTGTCCGAGGGCTTCGAGGCCGGGGCGCGCCGCATTCGTGCGAATCGGCGGCGCGCCGCACATACGGACGTGCCCGGCATGCGGCATACGGCCCACCGGCGGAGACTGGGCCCACATGCGCGACATTTCGTCGCACGAGGAGGCGACATGGGCTGGTTGTGGGCAATCATCGTGGGTCTGGTGCTCGGTGTGATCGCGAGGGCGATCCTGCCCGGCAAACAGAACATCCCACTCTGGTTGACGACGGTCTTCGGCATCCTGGGCAGTGTCCTCGGGAATGCCGCCGCCACCTGGATCGGCGTCAACGACACCAAGGGCATCGACTGGACGCGTCATTTGTTCCAGCTGATCGGCGCGGTGGTCATCGTCGGTGTCGGCGACATGGTGTGGACGTCGTTCCGCGGGACCAGACAGAGAGCCTGAGCCGAGCGGAGGGCCTGGCTCACCGGGTCACGACGCACTGCTGAACGTACTGCGGCCGGACACGCGTCACGCGTGCCCGGCCGCAGTACGACGTTCAGGGATCAGCCGGTGACCTCGACGGCGGCGAGATTCTTCTTGCCGCGGCGCAGCACCAGCCAGCGCCCGTGCAGCAGCTCCTCGCGGGCCGGCGTGCTCTCGCCGTCCGTGACCTTGACGTTGTTCACGTACGCGCCGCCCTCCTTCACCGTGCGGCGGGCACCCGACTTGCTGGGCGCAAGGCCGACCTCCACGAGAAGGTCCACCAGCGGGCCGAGCTCGGTGACCTGCGCGTGCGGCACCTCGGACAGCGCGGCGCTCAGCGTCGCCTCGTCCAGCTCGCCCAGCTCACCCTGGCCGAAGAGCGCCTTCGACGCCGCGATGACCGCGGCGCACTGGTCGGCGCCGTGCACCAGCGTCGTCAGTTCCTCGGCCAGCGCGCGCTGCGCCGTCCGGGCCTGCGGACGCTCCTGCGTGACCTTTTCCAGCTCCTCCAGCTCCGCGGGGCTGAGGAAGCTGAGGATGCGCATGTACCGGGAGATGTCCCGGTCGTCCACGTTCAGCCAGAACTGGTAGAACGCGTACGGCGTCGTCATCGACGGGTCGAGCCAGACGGCACCGCTCTCGGACTTGCCGAACTTGGTCCCGTCCGCCTTCGTCATCAGCGGCGTCGCCAGCGCGTGCACCTCGGCGCCCGGCTCCAGGCGGTGGATCAGGTCGAGGCCCGCGGTGAGGTTGCCCCACTGGTCGCTGCCGCCCTGCTGGAGGGTGCAGCCGTAGCGCCGGTACAGCTCCAGGTAGTCCATGCTCTGGAGCAACTGGTAGCTGAACTCGGTGTAGCTGATGCCCTCGTCGGACTCCAGCCGCCGGGCGATGGAGTCCTTGGTCAGCATCTTGTTGACGCGGAAGTGCTTGCCGATGTCCCGGAGGAACTCGATCGCGGACATGCCGACGGTCCAGTCCAGGTTGTTCACCATGACCGCAGCGTTCTCGCCCTCGAAGGACAGGAACGGCTCGATCTGGGACCGCAGCCGCGACACCCAGTTGGCGACCGTCTCCGGGTCGTTCAACGTGCGCTCGGCGGTCGGCCTCGGGTCACCGATCTGGCCGGTGGCGCCACCCACCAGGGCGAGCGGCCGCAGACCGGCCCGCTGGAGCCGGCGCATGGTGAGCACCTGCACCAGATGGCCGACGTGCAGACTCGCCGCGGTGGGGTCGTAGCCGCAATAGAACGTGACGGGACCGTCCGCGAGAGCCTTGCGCAGTGCGTCCTCGTCAGTGGACTGGGCGAACAGCCCACGCCACTTCAGCTCGTCGACGATGTCCGTCACGGTTCCGTGTCTCCTCAGCTACGTGTGTCGAAAGGCAACAGCCAGTCTAAGGGCTGTCCTGTAATCGCTGGCGGGCGTGCGACGACAGCTACGGCACCTCGCCGCGTTGTCGGAACGCCCGAATACATCCCGTATTCGGGCGTCCCTCCGCCTTGCGATGCACCGCATCCGACGCCGCACGCTGATCCACCAGGGATTACGGGACAGCCCCCAGGCGGGTCACACGCCCGGACTCACCGAGCTCATGTTGAAGTCCGGGATCCGCAGCGCGGGCATGGCGGCCCGGGTGAACCAGTCGCCCCACTCGCGCGGCAGCGTCTTCTCCGTACAGCCCGCCTCCGTGGCCCGCGACAGCAGGTCCACCGGCGACTCGTTGAACCGGAAGTTGTTCACCTCTCCGACGACCTCGCCGTCCTCGACGAGGTACACCCCGTCGCGGGTCAGCCCGGTCAGCAGCAGCGTCGCCGGATCGACCTCCCGGATGTACCACATGCAGGTCAGCAGCAGCCCGCGGCCGGTCGTCGCGGCCACCATCTCCTCCAGCGAGCGCTCACCTCCGCAGTCCAGCACCAGGTTGTCGATCGCCGGCGCGACCGGCAGCCCGGTCAGCCCCGCCGTGTGCCGGGTGGTCGTCAGATGCTCCAGCCGGCCGTCCCGGATCCAGTCGGTCGACGCCAGCGGCAGACCGTTGTCGAATACGGAAGCGCCGTCCCCGGAGGCATGGGCGATCACGAACGGCGCCGACTCCAGGCCCGGTGCGTGCGGATCGCTGCGCAGCGAGAGCGGCAGCTCGGACAGGGTCTCGCCGATCCTGGTACCGCCGCCCGGCCTGGAGAACACCGTCCGGCCCTCCGCGGCGTCCCGTGCCGTCGACGACCACAGCTGGTAGACCAGCAGATCGGCCACGGCGGTCGGCGGCAGCAGCGTCTCGTACCGCCCGGCGGGCAGTTCGATACGGCGCTCGGCCCAGCGCAGCCGCCGCGCCAGCTCGGCGTCGAGCTCGGCGGGGTCGACGTCCTTGAAGTCGCGCGTGGAGCGGCCCGCCCAGGTCGAACGGGTCCGGTCGGGGGATTTGGCGTTGAGTTCCAGCGTTCCGTTCGGCTGGTCGTGCCGCAGCCGCAGCCCCGTCGACGTACCGAGGTACGTCGAGGTCAGCTGGTGGTGGGCGAAGCCGTACAGCTCCCGGCCGCCGGACCGGGCGCGGGCGAAGGCGTCGCCGAGCGCCGGAGCGAACTCCGCGAAGACGTCCGAGCCCGTCTCGGCCGGCCCGTCCGTGAAATCGGGCGACGCGGGCACCCCGGTGACCAGCGGCTGCGCGTCCTCCGCCGGACCGGCTCCGCGTGCGGCGGCCTCGGCTGCCCGCACCAGCGGTTCCAGATCGTCGGCGGTGACCGCGGACCGGGACACCACACCGGACGCGGCGCCCTGCGCGCCGTCCACGGTCGCGATGACGGTCAGGGTCCGCCCGCGTGTCACCCCGTTCGTCGTGAGTGCGTTGCCGGCCCAGCGCAGATTCGCGGACGACTCCTCGTCGGCGATCACCACGCAGCCGTCGGCGGTGGACAGTTCGAGCGCCCGCTCGACGATCTCGTGCGGCTTGCTGACGCGGCTCATCGTCCGGCCTCCTGCGTCGTGTTGAGGATGTGCTGTCCCGGGAGTCGACCCCCGGACCCCCGGCCGGTTCCGTGGTGACCGCTCATCGTCCGGCCTCCTGAGCCGTGTTGAGGATGTTCACGCCCCGGAAGAGGGCGGAGGGGCAGCCGTGCGAGACCGCCGCGACCTGGCCCGGCTGGGCCTTGCCGCAGTTGAAGGCGCCGCCCAGGACGTACGTCTGCGGGCCACCGACCTTCTCCATCGAGCCCCAGAAGTCCGTCGTCGTCGCCTGGTACGCGACATCGCGCAGCTGGCCCGCCAGCCTGCCGTTCTCGATCCGGAAGAACCGCTGCCCGGTAAATTGAAAGTTGTACCTCTGCATGTCGATCGACCAGGACCGGTCGCCGACCACGTAGATCCCGCGCTCCACCCCGCCGATCAGATCCTCCGTGGACAGCCCGCCCGGATCCGGCCGCAGCGACACGTTCGCCATCCGCTGGACGGGGACATGGCCCGGCGAGTCGGCGTACGCACACCCGTTGGACCGGCCCAGGCCCGTCAGCTTCGCGATCCGCCGGTCCAGCTGGTACCCGACCAGCGTCCCGTCCTTGATCAGGTCCCAGGACTGCGCCTCGACGCCCTCGTCGTCGTACCCGATGGTCGCGAGCCCGTGCTCGGCGGTGCGGTCGCCCGTCACATTCATCACGGGGGAGCCGTACGCCAGCTTCCCCAGCTGGTCGAAGGTGGCGAACGAGGTCCCGGCGTACGCCGCCTCGTACCCCAGCGCCCGGTCCAGCTCGGTGGCGTGGCCGATCGACTCATGGATGGTCAGCCAGAGGTTGGACGGGTCGACGACCAGGTCGTACGCACCCGCTTCGACGCTCGGCGCCCGCATCTTCTCGGCCAGCAGCCCGGGAATCCGCTCCAGCTCGTCGTCCCAGTCCCAGCCGGTCCCGGTCAGGTACTCCCAGCCGCGGCCCACCGGCGGGGCGATCGTCCGCATCGAGTCGAACTCACCGGTGGTCCCGTCCACGGCGATCGCGGTGAGCTGCGGATGCAGTCGCACCCGCTGCTGGGTGGTGACGGTGCCCGCCGTGTCCGCGTAGAACTTGTTCTCGTGGACGGTCATCAGGGAGGCGTCCACATGCGCGACACCCTCGGCAGCCAGGAGCCGGCTGCTCCACTCGGCGAGCAGCCCCGCCTTCTCCTCGTCCGGTACGTCGAAGGGATCGACGTCGTAGGACGAGACCCAGGTCCGCTCACCGTGCACCGGCTCGTCCGCCAGTTCCACCCGCTCGTCGGACCCGGCCGTCGCGATCACCTTCGCCGAAAGCTTCGCCATGGCGACGGCCTGCGAGGCCACCTTCGCCGCGGCGTCCATCGTCAGATCCACGCCGGACGCGAACCCCCACGCCCCGCCGTGCACCACGCGCACCGCGTACCCGAGATCGGTGGTGTCCGACGTCCCGGCGGGCCGGGCGTCCCGCAACCGCCAGGACGCGCTGCGCACCCGCTCGAAACGGAAGTCGGCGTGTACGGCCCCCAGCGCACGCGCGCGAGCGAGCGCCGCGTCGGCGAGGGCACGCAGGGGCAGGGCGAGAAACGACTGATCGACCTGATGAGCCATGTAGAACTCCGTCTTTTCGGCATGTGTCCGCAGTGAACAATGCCGTGCGCCGAGGCCGATCGGCCACAGGTTTCGCCGGACGCGCACACGCGGCGGCGCGGCTCGGCGTGGCGGAGCCGGCCTGGAACGCCGTCCGAGGCCGCCCGTGCGGATCGGCCGCCGGTGATCGTCCGCCCGTCCGTCGTCGGCCGATCACCGCCGGTCCGTCCGCCCGTCCGGCCGACCATCCGCATTGTTCCGTCCGTCCGTCCGACCGACCGACCGTCCGACCCACGCGGCGCGGGACGCGACGGCCGACCTGTCGGGCGGAGCGCGGACTCGCCGGGAGTGCCGGTCCGTCCGCCGGGCACGCCTGGCCTTCCGCTGACGCGCCGCTGACATGAAACGTTCATCCGGAGCGGGCACTGTGGGGTTCCTACAGTGCCCGGGGTGAGGCGCTGTCAGGGGCCGATTCCCCGTGGGGCGGGTGGTACCGATAGGTTTTCGAGGTACCAGACCGCTATCGAAAGGGTGATCCGTTGAGCCGCTCGGTTCTCGTCACCGGAGGAAACCGGGGCATCGGCCTCGCCATCGCCCGCGCTTTCGCCGACAACGGCGACAAGGTCGCGATCACGTACCGCTCGGGCGAGCCTCCCCAGATCCTCACCGAGGCGGGCGTTCTGGCCGTCCGCTGCGACATCACGGACGCCGAACAGGTGGAGCAGGCCTACAAGGAGATCGAGGAGAAGCACGGTCCCGTCGAGGTACTGGTCGCCAACGCCGGTATCACCAAGGACCAGTTGCTGATGCGGATGTCCGAGGAGGACTTCATGTCCGTACTCGACACCAACCTCACCGGCACCTTCCGGGTCGTCAAGCGCGCCAACCGCGGCATGCTGCGCGCCAAGAAGGGCCGCGTCGTCCTCATCTCCTCCGTCGTCGGGCTCCTCGGCTCGGCCGGGCAGGCGAACTACGCCGCCTCCAAGGCTGGTCTGGTCGGCTTCGCCCGGTCGCTGGCCCGTGAGCTCGGCTCGCGGAACATCACCTTCAACGTCGTCGCACCCGGTTTCGTCGACACCGACATGACTCAGGTGCTCACCGAGGAGCAGCGCAAGGGCATCGTGTCCCAGGTGCCGCTCGGCCGCTACGCGCAGCCCGAGGAGATCGCCGCCGCGGTGCGCTTCCTCGCCTCCGACGACGCGTCGTACATCACTGGAGCCGTCATCCCCGTTGACGGCGGATTGGGCATGGGTCACTGATCACCATGAGCGGAATTCTCGACGGCAAGCGCATCCTCATCACCGGTGTGCTGATGGAGTCGTCCATCGCCTTCCATGCCGCAAAGGTGGCCCAGGAGCAGGGCGCCGAGGTCATCCTGACCGCGTTCCCCCGGCCCACGCTGACGGAGCGCATCGCCAAGAAGCTGCCGAAGCCGGCCAAGGTCATCGAGCTGGACGTGACCAACACCGAGCACCTGGACCGGCTCGAAGGTCTGGTCCGGGACGAGCTCGGTTCGCTCGACGGCGTCGTCCACTCCATCGGCTTCGCGCCGCAGGACGCGCTCGGCGGCAACTTCCTCAACACCCCGTTCGAGTCCGTCGCCACCGCGATGCACGTCTCGGCGTTCTCGCTGAAGTCGCTCGCCATGGCCTGCAAGCCGCTGATGAGCGAGGGCGGCTCGATCGTCGGCCTCACCTTCGACGCGCAGTTCGCCTGGCCGCAGTACGACTGGATGGGCCCGGCCAAGGCCGCGCTGGAGGCCACCTCCCGCTACCTCGCCCGTGACCTGGGCAAGGACGACATCCGCTGCAACCTGATCTCGGCCGGACCGATCGGCTCCATGGCCGCGAAGTCCATCCCGGGCTTCTCCGAGCTCGCGGACGTGTGGAACACCCGCTCCCCGCTGTCCTGGAACATGGCAGACCCGGAGCCGGCCGGCCGCGGTGTCGTCGCCCTGCTCTCGGACTTCTTCCCGAAGACCACGGGCGAGATCATCCACGTCGACGGCGGCGTGCACATGATGGGCGCCTGATCAGGCACCCCAGGCTGTGACACGGCCGCGTACCGCTTCCGAGCAGGCGGTACGCGGCCGTCGTGCGTCCGTGCCCGGCTCCGGCCCGCTCAAGTCGAAAAGATGGTCGATCCACCGCAGAATGTGGTGGAAACGGACTTCTTGTCAGGCTGCGGGGAGGAGGTCGCTGTGTGCTCCACACGTCGCCGAACCCGAATCCTGCTGGCCGCCTCGGCGGCCGTCGCCGCGCTTGCGGCCCCCGTGGGCATAACCGTGGCGGGGCGGACAGGAACCGGCGCGCCCGCACCCGCCGCACCCACCCCGGAACCCTCCGGCGCCGAATGCCGTACCTCGGTCCAGGGCTCCCGGGTCGTCGCCTACTGCCACAACCCGTACCCCTCCACCGACCGCGTGCAGCTGCACACCGAGTGCCGCCGCTGGTGGGACATAGACGCGGACGCCACCCCGGTCGATGTGAAACCGGGGCAGACCGTGCGGATCGACGACCGCTGCTGGAAGGAAATAGGCGCTGTCTGGGTCACGCACCGGGTTCAGGGCTCCGTCTGATGCCTCCTGCGGCGTTCTCCGCGGCGATCTCCTCGCGCGCTTCGACGCCGAGCCCTCACACCCGGTCCACCAGACAGCTCAACGCATGACTCGCGGCCTCGGCCGCCGCCGCCTCCGCGTCCCCCGCCCGGATCGCCTCGACCAGTCGGCCGTGGTCCATGAGGCTCTCCGGCCCCAGCTCGGGGCCGACATCGTCCCTGAGATAGTCGCGCAGCACGTCGCCCAGGTCGGCGTAGAGCCCGGTCAGCACGTCATTGTGCGAGGCCGCGACCACGGCCAGATGCAGCGTCGCGTCAGCCGCGACGAACGCTTCGGCGTCGCCCGCGGCCCAGGTCTCCTCCCGGCGTGCCATGAGCGCGTCCATCTGCTTCAGATCCCGCTCGGTCCGCCGTGTGGCGGCCAGTCGCGCGGCCGACGACTCCAGGGTGGAGCGCAGCTCGGCGACATGGCGCGGATCGGCGGTGGCGAAGCGGCGGTGCATCACCCCGGCCAGTTCGCTGGTGGCGACGACATAGGTGCCCGAACCCTGCCGGATGTCGAGCAGGCCGTTGTGCGCGAGCGCGCGGACGGCCTCACGGACGGTGTTACGGGCCACCCCCAGCTGCTCCACCAGCTCGGGCTCGGTGGGAATCCGTGAACCCACGGGCCACTCGCCCGAGGTGATCTGATTCCTCAGCTGGGCAATCACCTGGTCGGCGAGTGCCGAACGCCGCGGTGACGTCAGCGCCATGGTGCTCCTTGCTCGGGTTGCTGGGTAATGACTCGGGTCGGCGTGATGGCTCGGGCCGCTGGGCAATGAGGGTGCTCGGTGTGACAGGTGCTCGGTGCGTCGGGAGGGGACAGGGGCGCGGGGCTCTACGGGGTCGCTCTGCCGGGAGTGATCGGTCTCAGAGCAGGGCTCGCAAGATTGGACAATCAATCATCCCATGATTCTATGATGGCTGAATGCCCGACGACGAGACCCAGCCGCAGACCCGGACCCTGAGCCCCGCCACCACAGCGGACACCCCCACGAGCACCACGGCCCCGCACGCCTCACAGGCCCCGCTGACCGCACAGGCCATGCGGACCGCCCCCGAGACCTCCCCGTGGCTGCTCCGGCTGGTCGCCGTCGGGCTCGTGCTCGCCGCGCTCAATCTCCGCCCCGCCATCACCAGCCTCGGCGCCCTCCTCGAAGAGGTGCAGGACGGCCTGCACATGAGCGGCAGCGTCGCCGGCGTCCTCACCTCCGTGCCGCCGCTCTGCTTCGCGATCTTCGGTGTCATGGCGCCACGCCTCGCCCGCCGCTTCGGCCCGGGTGCGATCGTCTGCGCCGGCATGATCGCCATCACGGCCGGTCTGGTGATCCGGCCGCTCGTCGGCGGCACGGCCGGCTTCCTCGCCGCGAGCGCCCTCGCGCTCATGGGCATCGCCGTCAGCAATGTCCTGATGCCGGTGATCGTCAAGCGCTGGTTCCCGGACCGCGTCGGCTCCATGACCGGGCTCTACTCGATGTCGCTGGCCCTCGGCACCTCGCTCGCCGCCGCCCTGACCGTGCCCATGACCCATGCGCTGAGCGACAGCTGGAGGGCGGGCCTCGGTGTCTGGGCCGTGCTCGCCGCCGCCGCGGTCCTGCCGTGGATCCCGCTGGTACGGGACCGGCGCCGCGCCGCGGGGCAGGCCGCCGCCCACCATCAGGAAGCCCCGGCGCTCAAGATCGTCCGTAGTCGAACCGCGTGGGCCCTCGCCTGCTTCTTCGGCCTGCAGGCCACCGCCGCGTACATCACCATGGGATGGATGCCGCAGATCTTCCGCGACGCCGGGGTCTCGGCCGGTACCGCGGGCGTCCTGCTCGCCGTGACCATGGCGATGGGTGTGCCGCTCGCCTTCGTCATCCCCCGGGTCGCCGCCCGCATGAAGAACCAGGGCCCGATCGTCGTCGTCCTCGGCGCCTGCGGCATCGTCGGATACACGGGCCTGTACCTCGCACCCGCCGACGGGGCCTGGGCCTGGGCACTGCTGCTGGGCATCTCGAACTGCTCGTTCCCGCTCGCCCTGACCATGATCGGCATGCGGTCCCGCAGTGGCGCCGGGGTGGTCCGGCTGTCCGCGTTCGCGCAGTCCACCGGCTATCTGATCTCGATCCCGGGGCCGCTGCTCGTCGGCGTGCTCCACCAGCACAGCGGCGGCTGGGGGCTGCCGATCGCGCTGATGGCGGGCCTCATGGTGCCGCAGATGGTGGCCGGAATCCTGGCGGGGCGGGACCGGACGATCGAGGACGAATGCTGAGATGCGAGACTGAGCCCATGTCTCCTGTGCTCGACCCGAATCCGCAGAACGGTCAGAAGAAGCTCCTCCTCGTACTCGGGGCGATGCTGCTGGTCACCGTGATCATCTCGGTGATCGCCACGGTCGCGTCCCCCTGAGTCACGCGCCCGGCGGCCGGTGGTGGGGCTGTCCCCACCATCCCCTAGGGGGCCAGGGTCAGGGTGAAGTGGGTGGGTCACCGGATGGGACCGGTGGCGCCGCGTCCGTAGGTTCGAGGTATCAGAACCGATGACCCACGGAGGCGGACATGTCGGCCCGTATGCACACCCGGTCCACCCACCCGGCCACGGGCAGCGTCGAGGTCCGGCTGCCGTGGTGGGCCGTCGCGCTGCCCGCGATCGGGTTCGCCGCGCTCCTGCTCGTGATCGTGGGATCCGGTGAGGCCCACGCGGCGACGACCGACCCCGCGGTCGGCCGGCTGCTTGAGCGAATCGTGGCCTTCGTGACCCGCTGACGGCACTCACGCTCACCGCCCGAGCCCTTCAACACCCTGCGACGGGCGGCACGTTTCGTGCGAAGCTGAGGTGTATGAGCGTCGATACACCTCGCAGGATCGTCCTTCTCAGACACGCAAAGGCGGAATGGTCGCAGGACTCGGACCATGAGCGGCCACTCGCGGAGCGCGGCCGCAAGGACGCCCCCGTCGCGGGCCGCAAGCTCGTCGACTCCGGGATCGTCCTCGATCTGGCCCTCTGCTCGACGGCGGCCAGGACGCGAGAGACGTGGAAGCTGGCGGTGCACGAGATGCCGCACCGGCCCAGGACCGTGTACGAGGAGCGACTGTACGAGGCGTCCCTCGGCGAACTGATCGCCCTGATCAACGAGACCCCCGACGATGTGCGCGATCTCCTCGTCATCGGCCACAACCCCGGCATGCATGCCGTCGCCGACGCCCTCTCGGAATCGGCCGAGGGCGACGCCCTGTCGCGGATGAACCGCGGAGGGTTCCCGACCGCCGCCTTCGCCGTCGTCGAGTTCTCCGGTTCCTGGAAGGGTGTGGAGCACGGGGTGGGCAAGCTGGTCGAGTACTGGACGCCCAACGACTGATCCCGCCGCCGTACGGCCCAGGCCGCTGTACGGCTCGCGCCGCTGTACAGCCCCGTGCCGTCGTACGGTTTCGCCGTCGTGCGGCTCCCCCGTCGTACGTAGGAGCAGGGCCCCGGTGCGGAAACCACCGGGGCCCTGCTTCTTCTGTGAGTGCGCGAGTCCGCGGGTGCGCGGGTACGTGAGGAGGTGTGTACGGGTCTACGCGTCAGTCGACGAGACCGTCGGCGGCCTCGACCTCCTCGCGGGTGATGCCGAGCAGATACAGCACGGTGTCCAGGAACGGCACGTTCACCGCGGTGTGCGCGGCCTCGCGGACCACCGGCTTGGCATTGAAGGCCACCCCGAGCCCGGCGGTGTTCAACATGTCCAGGTCGTTCGCACCGTCACCGATCGCCACGGTCTGTGCCAGCGGCACCCCTGCCTGCGCGGCGAAACTGCGCAGCAGCCGGGCCTTGCCGGCCCGGTCGACGATGTCACCGACGACCCGTCCGGTGAGCTTGCCGTCGACCACTTCCAAGGTGTTGGCAGAGGCGAAGTCGAGCCCGAGCCGTTCCTTCAGATCGTCGGTGACCTGAGTGAACCCGCCCGAAACCACGCCTACTTGGTAGCCGAGCCGCTTCAGCGTACGGATCAGGGTGCGGGCGCCAGGCGTCAGCCGCACCTCGGCGCGCACCTTGTCCACCACCGACACGTCGAGCCCCGCCAGCAGCGCCACCCGTGCGTGCAGCGACTGCTCGAAGTCGAGCTCGCCGCGCATCGCCTGCTCGGTCACCTCGGCGACCTTGTCCTCGCACCCGGCATGGGCGGCGAAGAGCTCGATGACCTCGTCCTGGATGAGCGTCGAGTCGACGTCCATGACGACCAGTCGCTGCGCCCGGCGGCTCAGCCCGGCCGACACGACCGCCACATCGACACCGATCCCGGCGGACTCCGTCGCCAGCGCCGTCCGCAGTTCCTCGGTCCCGGCACCCGATACCGCGAACTCGACCGCGGTGACCGGATACTTCGCGAGCCGGAAGATCCGGTCGATGTTGCCGCCGGTCGAGGTGATCGTGGCCGCTATGGCGGCGGTCGACTCCGCGGTCAGCGGGTGCCCGAGCACCGTCACATGGGAACGTCCGTAGCCGCGCGGCCGGTTGTCACCCGTACCGGAGATGATCTCGGCCTGCAGCTTCAGCGATTCGGCCCAGCTGTGCACGGTGGCCCGCAGGTCGCCCGCGGTGGTCCCGCCCGCGGTCGGGGTGGTGACCAGCGCGCACAGGACGATGCGGCCACGGGTGACGACCTGCTCGATGTCGACGACATCGACCGAGTAGGCGGCGAGGGTGTCGAAGAGCCCGGCGGTGATCCCGGGACGGTCCTTCCCGAAGATCTTCACGAGAAGGGTGGGTGTGTCCGCCCCCTGACGGTACTCAGGGGGCTCAGGAGACGGGGAGGACTGAGGTGGCTGAGATGCGCTCATGGTGCTCCCACCGTATCGGTCCGCCTCGTGGCACCGGCGGTCCGTCCCGAGGGTCGGACAACGCGCCGCCTCCCGGGCCCGCCCGGAGCGCGCGGGCGTCGACGGACGGCACGCACGCGGGCACGTCCGACGATCGGGCACCGGCCCGACGGAATGATGCGTCCCGTAATGCCCCGTTCACCCATGGTTCATATCGAGTCATGCGTGCTTACCGCTCTCCGCTCCCGTTCCGCCCGTTCCTCCCTGGGCTACGGCGCGACGCGGCAGGTCCCGGCAGGGTCTTCGCCCCGCCCGACTTTCGTATCCGGGACTGCTCCTGGAATAGTTCCCCACGATGTTCAGCATCCCTAGACTCCCTGCAACGGGGGTAACACGGGGGACAACTAGTGGGGCGCGGAGTGCCGGAACTCGTACTGGAATTGAATGGCAGGACCTGGACGCTCGATCCGTCCAGGTCGTACAGCTTGGGCCGCGATCCGCAGGGGGACCTGACGATCGACGACGCCAGGGTGTCGTGGCGGCATGCCACGATCAGCTGGGGGGGCCGGAGTTGGTTCATCGAGGACCACGGCAGCACCAACGGCACCTATGTGCAGGGGCGGCGCATCCAACAGCTGGAAATAGGGCCCGGCTCCGCCGTGCATCTGGGCAATGCCACTGACGGACCGCGGCTGAGCATCTCTGCCGCCGCGGGTGCCGATGTGTACAGCGGGCAGGCGGCGGGTACGCCGCAGGCCCCCGTCCAGCAGCCCCAGCAGGGCGGTGCCGGCTGGCCGGGTCGGCAGGCCTCCGTCCCGCAGCAGCAACAACAGCCGCAGCAGGGCTGGCAGCAGGCCCCTCAGGGCCAGCCACAGCAGCCCGCGCAGCCCCAACAGCCTCAGTTTCCGCACCAGCAGGGCAGGGCGAACACGCCCGGCGCGGGTGGGCCCGGCGGTGCCGCGGGGGCACCGTCGGTCTACGGCGACCGCAGCCCGACCACGTTCCACCAGTTCGCCCTCGGCCGTGTCATGCGCATCGGTCGTGCGCTGGAGAACGAACTGGTCGTCTCCGACCTCCAGGTCTCGCGCCACCACGCCGAGTTCCACGCGACCCCCGACGGCCGTTTCGAGATCAGTGACCTCGGATCCCACAACGGCACCTACGTCAACGGTCAGCCGCTCTCGAAGTCCGGCTCCGCGTTCATCGGCCCGAACGACGTCGTCGGTGTCGGTCACTCGACGTTCCGCCTGGTCGGCGACCGGCTGGAGGAGTTCGTCGACATCGGCGAGGTCTCCTTCTCCGCCCGCCACCTCACGGTGACGGTCGACGGCGGGAAGCAGATCCTCAAGGACGTGTCCTTCGGCGTCCCGGAGAAGTCGCTCGTCGCGGTCATCGGCCCGTCGGGCTCCGGCAAGTCCACCCTGCTCAAGGCGCTCACCGGCTACCGGCCCGCCAACCAGGGCGACGTCCTCTACGACAACCGGAACCTGTACAAGCAGTTCGCCCAGCTGCGCCAGCGCATCGGTCTGGTCCCGCAGGACGACATCCTGCACAAGGAACTCACCGTCACCAAGGCCCTCAAGTACGCGGCCAAGCTCCGCTTCCCCGCGGACACCACCGAGGCCGAGCGCGAGGCCCGGATCCTCGAAGTCCTCGCCGAGCTCAAGCTCGACATCCACAAGGACAAGAAGGTCACCTCGCTCTCCGGCGGCCAGCGCAAGCGTGTCTCCGTGGCACTGGAGCTGCTCACCAAGCCGTCGCTGATCTTCCTGGACGAGCCGACCTCCGGCCTCGACCCGGGCATGGACCGCGACGTCATGCAGCTACTGCGTGGCCTGGCCGACGACGGCCGTACAGTCCTCGTCGTCACCCACTCCGTGGCCGAGCTGGCGATCTGCGACAAGCTGCTCGTCATGGCGCCGGGCGGTTCCGTCGCCTACTTCGGCCCGCCGGAGGAGGCGCTCAACTTCTTCGGCTACACCACGTGGGCCGATGTCTTCTCCGCATTCGAGAACTACCGCGACTACGACTGGGCGGGCCGCTGGCGCGGTTCGCAGCACTACCAGATGTACGCCGCGGACATCGACGCCGTCGCCGTACAGTCCGTACACATGCCGCCCCCGCAGCAGATGCGCCCGCCCAAGCCGCAGGGCTGGACGGCTCAGCTCTTCACACTGATGCGCCGCTACATCTCGGTGATCGCGTCCGACAAGGGCTTCATGGGCCTGATGGTGATCCTGCCCGCCGTGCTCGGCATCGTCAGCGTGGTCATCCCGGCCAACTTCGGTCTGGCGCCGCCGAAGCCGCCGTCCCGGTTCAACGGGGCCGCCGGAACGATCATGCTGATCCTCGCGGTCGGCATGTGCTTCTCCGGCGCGGCCAACTCCGTCCGAGAACTGATCAAGGAACGCGTCATCTACGAACGGGAACGGGCCACCGGTCTCTCCCGTTCCGCCTATCTGATGTCCAAGGTGATCGTCCTCGGCGTGATCACGGCCTTCCAGGGCGTCATCATCTGCGGCATCGGATTCTCCACCCGTGAGCTGCCCGCAGAGGGCCTGATCATGCCGCCGGCCGTCGAGATCTGCCTGACGATCATCGCGCTCGGCTTCACCTCGATGATGTTCGGCCTGGTCATCTCCTCGCTGGTGAAGACCTCCGAGAAGACCATGCCGCTGCTCGTCATGTTCGCGATCGTCCAGGTCGTCTTCACCGGCGTCCTCTTCCAGGTGTACGGATCGCCCGGCCTGGAGCAGTTCGCCTGGCTGATGCCGTCCCGCTGGGCCATCGCCGGTGCGGGCACGACGCTCGACCTCTCGCACCTCATGGCGCCGTGGGACCCGAAGGACCCGACCGACCTGGACCCGCTGTGGGAGCACTCGGCCGGCCAGTGGGGGATCAACATCTCGGTGCTGCTGTTCCTCGGCATCATCTGCGGCATCGCGGTCGCGCAGCTGCTGCGCCGCCACGAGCCGGAGGTCATGCGCAAGTAGGCGCGTACGTCGGCACCGAACGCCGGAGGGCGGCACCCCGCGTGGGGTACCGCCCTCCGGCGTTCGGCGTATGCCGTTCGACGCACGGGCCGTCCGAGGACGTCCGGATTCGATCAGTACGCGCTGTTGACGTTGTCGATCGAGCCGTACCGGTCGGCGGCGTAGTTGGCCGAGGCGGTGATGTTGGCGACCGGGTCGTACTGGCTGAAGGCCGTACCGGCGACGTGGTACGCGTCGAACGTCGGCTTGATGATCTGCAGCAGGCCGATGGACGGAACGCCGTTCCGGGCGTTGATGTCCCAGCCGTTGATCGCGTTCGGGTTACCGCTGGACTCCCGCATGATGTTGCGGTGCAGACCGTCGTACGAGCCGGGGATGCCGTGGGCCCGCATGATGTCCAGGGACTGCCTGATCCAGCCGTCCAGGTTGTTGGCGTAGACCGGGGTGCGCGCCTCGGAGCGGCTCGCGGCCTGCGTCTCGTTGCGCTTCTTGGCGACGGCCGCGGCCTTAGCCTCGGCTTCGGCCTTGACCTTGGCAGCGGCGGCTGCCTTGGCCTTCGCCGCGGCCTCGGCCTTCTCGGCCCTGGCGAGATCGGCGGCCTTGACCAGGTTCGCGGCGGTGGAGTGCTGCTCGATGAGGCTGGCCTGCAGCGCCTTGGCCTGGGGAGTACCGGCGGCCGACGCGAGAACCACGGGGGCGGCGGCCGCGGGGGCCTGCGCCTCGGACTTGGATTCCGCGTTGGCGGGGACGAGCGAGAACGAGAGCGAGGCGACGGCAACGGCGGAGATGCCCGCGACGGAGAGCTTCTGGGTCTTGTTCAGGCGACGACGACTGCCGGGGATGCTGGACATGGACATACAGACGTACCTCTTCGAATCGCGGGAGTCCTCACGGAGGACGAAGACGGGAAGCGGTGTTTTCGCATCTCCGTCGGGGACGAGTGCAATTCTTAGCGGCAGCAAAATTTGGTGGCAAAGGTGTGACGTACGACCCCGGATAGTGGATCGGTGCCCCGCTCGAACGTCGCGGCCCGCGCTCATGCCCATTGATGTGGCACTTACATCTCTACTAGCGAGCTTCGTAAGTGATGTGGGTCCTATGCCCGGCCTCACACCGGCCGAGTAACAAACTCACTAACCGTTGCTCAAGCAATTCGGAGTGTTAGGTTCCGTATTGGGTAACGGTAGTTGGGCGTCTCCGGACGCAGCTGATCCCGCGTCCACGCAGGCGGGCCCGGCCACGGCGGGAGCCGTAGGCCTGACCGGCCCGCACCCGGTCCGGGCTCCTGGGGGCGTCCGCGTCCGCTTGTCAGCTGCCGTCACGCCCATGTGTCCGCTGCCCTCACGCCCATATCCCTCACGCCCATACAAGGGGGCGCCCGGGGACAAGCGGCAGCCGGGCTCGACGCTCTGCGGCCACCACGGCTCCCGCGGGGCCCACCGGACCTGCGGGGGATCGCGACGCTCCACGGCGCGTGATCTTCCACGAACGGGATCGGTTTCGTCGCTGGACCTAGTCCCCGCGTCCTAGTCAGCGGCCGTCCGCAGGCTGATACGACGTGCCCACCCCGCCGGTACCGTGAGGTCATGAGTCATCGCCCACCGTCGGGCCTCGCAGCGGTGAGTGCCGCGCTGCTCGCCATGAGCCGGCACCTGGAAGTACGCGACGTCCTCAAGACGATCGTCGCCTCGGCCCGCGAGCTGCTGGACGCCGAGTACGCGGCCCTGGGCGTCCCCGACGACCACGGCGGCTTCGCCCAGTTCGTCGTCGACGGCGTCAGCGACGAACAGTGGAAGGCCATCGGCCCCCTGCCCCGGCAGCACGGCATCCTCGCCGCGATGCTCCACGAGGCGAGGCCCGAGCGTCTCGCCGACGTCCGAAAGGATCCCCGCTTCGAGGGCTGGCCCGCGGCCCACCCCGACATGTCCGACTTCCTCGGCCTCCCCATCCGGGACGGCGACGAGATCATCGGCGCGCTCTTCCTCGCCAACAAGCGCTGCCCCAAGCCGGAAGGCAGCTGCGGGTTCACCGCAGAGGACGAGGAGCTGCTGGCGATCCTCGCCCAGCACGCGGCGATCGCCCTCACCAACGCCCGGCTGTACGAGCGGAGCCGTGAGCTCACCATCGCCGAGGAACGGTCCCGGCTCGCCCATGAGCTGCACGACGCGGTCAGCCAGAAGCTGTTCTCGCTGCGGCTCACCGCACAGGCCGCCACCGCCCTGGTCGACCGGGATCCGGCCCGCGCCAAGGGCGAGCTGCACCAGGTCGCCGCGCTCGCCGCGGAAGCGGTGGACGAGCTGCGCGCCGCCGTCGTCGAACTGCGCCCCGCCGCGCTGGACGAGGACGGCCTCATCGCCACACTCCGTACCCAGATCCAGGTCCTGGACCGGGCCCACACGGCCCGGGTCACCTTCGAGAGCCTGGGCGTGCGGGCCCTGCCCGCCGCCCAGGAGGAAGCGCTGCTCCGGGTCTCCCAGGAGGCCCTGCACAACGCACTGCGCCACTCGGGCGCCGAGCACGTCGATGTCACGCTGGCCCGGCACGGCGGCGGCACGCTGCTCCGGATCACCGACGACGGCAGCGGATTCGAACCCATGGCGACCCGGCAGGCAGGCCGGCACCTGGGCCTGGTGTCGATGCGGGACCGCGCGAGCGGGGTCGGCGGAAGACTCACCGTTGAATCGGCGCCCGGCAAGGGCACCATGATCGAGATGGAGGTACCCGGTGGCTGACCGGATCATCAGGGTGCTGCTGGTCGACGACCACCAGGTGGTCCGCCGCGGTCTGCGTACGTTCCTGGAGGTCCAGGACGACATCGAAGTGGTCGGCGAGGCTTCCGACGGCGCCGAAGGGGTGGCGAGGACGGAGGAGCTCCGCCCCGACGTCGTCCTGATGGACATCAAGATGCCCGGCACCGACGGGATCGAGGCCCTGCGCAAGCTCCGCGAGCTGGAGAATCCGGCCAAGGTCCTCATCGTCACCAGCTTCACCGAGCAGCGCACCGTGGTCCCCGCTCTGCGCGCCGGAGCCTCCGGTTACGTGTACAAGGACGTCGACCCGGACGCCCTGGCCGGCGCCATCCGCTCGGTGCACGCGGGCCACGTCCTGCTCCAGCCCGAGGTCGCGGGAGCCCTGCTCGCCCAGGACGACGCGGGCAGCGGTACGGGCCGGGGGAGCTCCCTCACCGAACGGGAACGGGAAGTACTGGGCCTGATCGCAGACGGCCGTTCCAACCGGGAGATCGCGCGCGCACTGGTCCTCTCCGAGAAGACCGTCAAGACACACGTCTCGAACATCCTGATGAAGCTGGATCTCGCGGACCGGACGCAGGCCGCCCTCTGGGCCGTCCGGCACGGGGCGGCGGGCTGAGCGGCACCGAAACGGACCGTCTTCCTACGGTGGGAGATTCATACTGTCGGGTGTATGTCACCCGGACGGCGCAACCCGTTCGACTCCGAGGCGTTCTCCAGGGTGCTGCGGCGGCTGGCCGCAGCCACGCTAGGAGGATCCTGAAGTGAAGAACCTGAAGAAGGCCGCTGCCGTCACCGCTATCGCCGGTGGACTCATCGCCGCCGGCGCCGGCGCGGCCTCCGCCACCGGCCACGGCGCGGGCGCCCACGGCGCCGCGACCCACTCCCCGGGCGTGGTCAGCGGCAACGTCGTCCAGGTCCCGGTACACGTCCCGGTGAACGTGGTGGGCAACACCGTCAACGTGATCGGCCTGCTCAACCCGGCCTTCGGCAACCTCGGCCTGAACGGCTGACCGGCCTCACCGCCCTGTGCCGCCGGACGGGCGCATCGAGCCCGTCCGGCGGCACCCCCGCCGACACCGGAGGTCCGCTCGGGCACAAGGGGCCCAAGCCCGTCCGGCGATCGAGCGCATGGCGCTCCGGCCGGCCCCGGGTCTCGGGGCAACGAGACGCCCGGCCGCGCTTGCGAGCCCTACCGCTCGCGCTCCTCCACATAAGCGTTGTACGCGGCAACCTGCGCCCGCCGAGCGACCCGCTCCACCGGTCGCAGCGCCTCCCCCCGGGCCGCGATCTCCGACGCGCTCACCGCCCCGCCGTGCCCGTTCTCGTACGCCACCGAGATCAGCAGCCCGACGCGCTGCGCCAGCTCCAGCACCCGCACCGCCCGCGGCGGATACCCCGGAGCCAGCACCTCGCGCCCCCGCTCCACCCGCGCCCGGTACGCGTCCACCGCCGCCTCCGCCACCGGCCCGGAACCGGCCACGTCCAACCGCGACAGCACCGCCGTCGCATCCCGCAACGCCTCGGCCAGCTCCCGCTCCGCCTCACCCAGCGACGGCACATCGGCCGGCGGCGCCTCCCGCACCGGCAGACACCGCCACACCACCTCGACGTGCAGATCCCCTGCCGGGCCCACCTCGTACACCTCGGGCACCAGCCCGTACGGCGCACCGACGGTGACCACCGCCTCCTCGGCCTCCAACGCCCGCGCGTTGAAGTCCGGCGGACCGCTCAGCCCCAGCGGATGCCCGGGGGCCGGCAGCGCGACCCGGAAGCCGGTCACCCCCAGACGCCGCAACCGTCCGAGCGCCAGCGTGAGCCCCACCGGCCCCGCCTCACCCGGCAGTCCCTCCACACGGTGCACCGCGTCCTCCGCGACGATGGCGAGCGCCGCGTCGTCCGGGGACACGAGTCCCGCGAGAAGTGCGTTTCCCCAAGCGGCCAGCAGCCCTGAGCGTGGTTCCGAAAGCATGGCAACAGCCTAGGGAACGGAGCGGGGGCCTGTCGTCACACGGGCCCAGCGCCTGGCGTACTCTCGTGGTGGCGTAGATTTCCCTGGGAGCTGTGCCCACAGGCACGCGACGATCTCGACACTGCATGGGGAGACAACGCGCCATGAGCGATGTACTGGAGCTGGTGGACGTATCCGTGGTCCGCGACGGACGCGCTCTGGTGGACGACGTCTCCTGGCAGGTCAAGGAGGGGGAGCGCTGGGTCATCCTCGGCCCGAACGGCGCCGGCAAGACCACCCTCCTCAACATCGCGTCCAGCTACCTCTTCCCGAGCACCGGCTCCGCAAGGATCCTCGGCGAACAACTCGGCGGGGTCGGCACCGACGTCTTCGAGCTCCGCCCCCGCATCGGCATCGCGGGCATCGCCATGGCCGAGAAACTGCCCAGGCGCCAGACCGTCCTGCAGACGGTGCTCACCGCCGCGTACGGCATGACCGCCACCTGGCACGAGAACTACGAAGCCGTCGACGAGGAGCGCGCCCGTGCCTTCCTCGACCGGCTCGGCATGACCGAGTACCTCGACCGGAAGTTCGGCACCCTCTCCGAGGGCGAGCGCAAGCGCACCCTGATCGCCCGCGCCATGATGACCGACCCCGAACTGCTGCTCCTGGACGAGCCCGCGGCGGGACTCGACCTCGGTGGCCGCGAGGACCTGGTCCGCCGTCTCGGCCGCCTCGCCCGTGACCCGTACGCCCCCTCCATGATCATGGTCACCCACCATGTCGAGGAGATCGCCCCCGGCTTCACCCACGTCCTGATGATCCGCCAGGGCAAGGTGCTCGCCGCCGGCCCCATGGAGACCGAGCTCACCTCCCGCAACCTCTCCCTCTGCTTCGGCCTGCCGCTCGTCGTCGAGCACACCGGCGACCGCTACACGGCCCACGGACTTCCGCTCTCCTAGGACGGCACGGCCCGGTACGGCCGGCCGACGGTCTCCACGGGCGACGTTGCGCCCGCCCTGCTGCGCCCTGTCCGCGAGGGCACCCGCGGTCCTACCATGACCACGTGGACATCGAAGCGTGGGTGTGGTGGCTGATCGGTGCGGTGGGACTGGGCATCCCGCTCGTCCTGACCGCGATGCCCGAATTCGGCATGTTCGCCGTCGGGGCGGTCGCCGCAGCGGTCGTCGCGGCACTCGGCGGCGGCATCGTGGCCCAAGTGCTGGTCTTCGTCGTGGTCTCCGTGGCGCTCATCGCCGTGGTCCGCCCGATCGCCACCAGACACCGCGCGGACCGGCCTCAACTCGCCACCGGAATAGATGCATTGAAGGGTCGTCAGGCAGTCGTCCTGGAACGGGTCGACGGCAGCGGCGGCCGGATCAAGCTGGCCGGAGAGGTCTGGTCCGCCCGCGCACTCGACGGGGACCAGAGCTTCGATCCGGGCCAACAGGTCGATGTCGTCGACATCGATGGAGCCACAGCAGTCGTCATGTGACCGAACCACCCACACGACAGCGCACGTTCTGTCAGACTCGAAGTCGATCATCATGAGATCGGGGCCGTCGGGACATACGGCCCCTCCCACGAACTCGACCTCGATCATCGCGATCCGTCGGCAACCGAAGGGCAACGAGGAACACGATGCAACCGATCATCATCGTTCTGATCATTCTGGTGGTGCTCGTCTTCATCGCCCTGATCAAGACGATCCAGGTCATCCCACAGGCCAGCGCCGCCATCGTGGAGCGCTTCGGCCGCTACACCCGCACGCTCAACGCGGGGCTGAACATCGTCGTTCCCTTCATC
This sequence comes from Streptomyces sp. NPDC047515, assembly GCF_040643055.1. Taxonomy (NCBI): domain Bacteria; kingdom Bacillati; phylum Actinomycetota; class Actinomycetes; order Kitasatosporales; family Streptomycetaceae; genus Streptomyces; species Streptomyces sp. NPDC047515. The sequence goes on along the minus strand of NZ_JBEYTM010000035.1, from coordinate 4,785 downwards.
GACTCCATCAGGAACCGCATCGACCTCCGTGAACAGGTCGTCCCGTTCCCGCCCCAGCCGGTGATCACCCAGGACAACCTGGTCGTCAACATCGACACCGTCATCTATTACCAGGTGACCGACGCGAGGGCCGCGACCTACGAAGTCGCCAGCTACATCCAGGCGATCGAGCAGCTCACCGTCACCACCCTGCGCAACATCATCGGCGGCATGGACCTGGAGCGGACCCTGACCTCCCGCGAGGAGATCAACGCAGCCCTCCGCGGCGTCCTCGACGAGGCCACCGGCAAGTGGGGCATCCGCGTCAACCGCGTCGAACTCAAGGCGATCGAACCGCCCACCTCCATCCAGGACTCGATGGAGAAGCAGATGCGCGCCGACCGCGACAAGCGCGCCGCGATCCTCCAGGCCGAAGGAACCCGGCAGTCCGCGATCCTCACCGCCGAGGGCGAGAAGCAGTCCGCGATCCTGCGCGCCGAAGGTGAGGCCAAGGCCTCGGCCCTGCGCGCGGAGGGCGAGGCCCAGGCCATCCGTACGGTCTTCGAGTCCATCCACGCCGGCGACCCGGACCAGAAGCTCCTCTCGTATCAGTACCTCCAGATGCTCCCGAAGATCGCCGAGGGCGATGCCAACAAGCTCTGGATCGTGCCCAGCGAGATCGGCGACGCGCTCAAGGGCCTCAGCGGCGCCTTCGGCAACCTCGGCTCCGGCGTCCCCGGATTCGACACCGGCAAGGAACGCCGGGAACAACCCCCGGTTGACTGACGCGTACACGCCCTCGTGCATGATCAATGCACCAAGCACCGATCATGCACGGGGGATTCGCCATGACCACCTGGGAGATGCTCGCCGTCTTCGCCGCGGGCATCAGCGCGGGCACGATCAACACGATCGTCGGATCGGGAACGCTGATCACCTTTCCCGTGCTGCTCGCCACCGGTCTGCCCCCGGTCACCGCCACCGTCTCCAACGCCCTCGGCCTGATCCCCGGTTCGATCAGCGGTGCCATCGGCTACCGCAAGGAACTCGCCGGGCAGGGCCGCCGCGTCCTCAAGCTCGCGGTCGGTGCGCTGATCGGCGGCCTCACCGGCGCCACTCTTCTGCTGGCCCTGCCCTCGACGGCCTTCGAGACGATCGTGCCGATCCTGGTGGCCCTGGCCCTCGTCCTGGTCATCCTGCAACCCCGCATCAGCAAAGCCGTCCAGCGCCGACGCGAACACACCGGTACCCCCGCCCGCGCCGATGGCGGCCCGCTCCTCGTCGTCGGACTGATGCTCGCCAGCGTCTACGGCGGGTACTTCACCGCCGCCCAGGGGATCATCTATCTCTCCCTGATGGGCATGCTGCTCGACGACACGATGCAGCGCCTCAACGCCGTCAAGAACGTCCTGGCGGCCGTCGTCAACAGCATCGCCGCGCTCTTCTTCCTCTTCGTCGCGGACTTCGACTGGACGGCCGTCGCACTGATCGCGGTCGGCTCCGCGCTCGGCGGTCAGATAGGCGCCAAGGTCGGCCGCCGCCTCAGCCCGGTCGTCCTGCGCGTCCTCATCGTCATGGTCGGCACGGTCGCCATCGTCCAGCTGCTGCTCCGCTGACCCACGCAAGCCCGCCTCCGCAAGGAGACGGGCTTCCGGTACGGCAGGACGCGTACGCCGACTACGCCGCGGTACGGTCCAGCCACTCAGGCAGCGCCGACCGCTCACCGGCTCCCATCGCCAGCAGCATCGCCTCCGCCGGAGACGGCACGAAGGGCTGCCGCAGCAGCGGCATCCCCGCCTGCTCCGGGGTCCGGGCCGCCTTGCGGTGATTGTCCTCCGCGCAGGACGCCACCGTGTTGAGCCAGGTGTCCTGACCGCCCTGGGCGCGCGGCACCACATGGTCGACGGTGTTCGCCCGCCGCCCGCAGTACGCGCACCGGTGCTGGTCCCGTATCAGCACACCCCTTCTGGACCACGGGGCCTGTCTTCGGAACGGTACCCGTACGTACCGGCAGAGCCTGATCACCCGAGGCACCGGAATGTCCACGGCGGCGCCACGCATGCGGAGATCGGGATGCGACTGCTCGACGACGGCCTTGTCCTGCAGAATCAGTACCACCGCACGCTTCAGCGTGACCGTCGACAGCGGCTCGAAGCTCGCGTTCAGTACCAGCGTGTCCCGCATCTCGCCCACCTCCCGTGTGCCGCCCGCCCGCTGGCAGGCCCGGATCAACTCTGGCCGGGCAGGCCGTGATGGACAACGCAATAAAAAAATGCCCTGCCCTGATCTCTCCAGGACCAGGGCAGGGCAAACAGCGGGAGAATTCTCGGCTCACCAGGTATCAGGCGGGACCTGTGTACTCACCGATCAGCTGGGCACGTCCCAGCGTGTGGAACCGCAGATTGAATCCGACGACCGCGGGCGACACATCGCTGTCGACACCCAGCTTCTCGCTGTCCACCGCGTACACGGTGAAGACATAGCGGTGGTTCTCCCCGGCCGGCGGCGCCGCGCCGCCGAACTCCTTCGACCCGTAGTCGTTACGGACCTGTACGGCACGGGTGGGCAGCCCCTCGAACTTCCCGCTGCCCGCACCTGCCGGCAGCTCCGTGACCGAGGCCGGGATGTCGAAGACCACCCAGTGCCAGAATCCGCTGCCCGTCGGCGCGTCGGGATCGAAGCACGTCACGGCGAAGCTCTTGGTCCCGACCGGGAACCCCTCCCACCGCAGCTGCGGTGAGATGTTCCCGGCCGCGAACACCTGGGCGTCCGCCAGAACGGCACCGGGGGCGAGATCCTCGCTCACCACCGTGAAGGACGGCACCTCGGGATGGAAGTCGTGCGGCAGCGGCGCCCTCTTCGGCTCGGTCACGTCAGCACCTCTCCTGATCGCTCTACTGCTGTCAGCAGGTCTCCCACCGACCCTAGAGCCAGTTGCGCCGACCGCCGACCTCGGCGAGCCACTGATTGGGGTACGCCGCCCAGTCGGTCCCGTGGAAGTCGTTCAGCCCGACCTTGAACGTGCGGTACGAGTCGCTGCCCTCGCTGAACAGCCCGGACTTCTTGTCCATCTCCAGCACGACGTCCATCTCGCGGGCGTCCGCGACGAACGTCAGCTCGACCTGGTTCAGCCCGCGGTACTGCTGCGGCGGGACGAACTCGATCTCCTGATAGAAGGGCAGCCGCTGGCGCGTACCGCGAATGTGGCCGCGCTCCATGTCCGCACTGCGGAAGCCGAAACCGAGCTGACCGAAGGCGTCGAGAATGGCCTGCTGGACCGGCAGCGGGTGCACATTGATCGGGTCCAGGTCGCCCGAGTCCAGCGCCCGCGCGATCTCCAGCTGCGTGGTCACACCGATGTTCATGCCGTGCAGCTGGTGACCGGCGAACATCGTGATCGGCGTCTCCCAGGGAATTTCGAGCCCGAACGGCACGACGTGCACGGCACCGGCCTGCACCTCGAACGCGCCGCCGAGCCGAAGCGTGGTGAACTCGATGTCCTGCTTGGTCTCGGTGTCCTGGCCCTCGACCTCGACCCGGGCCTGCAGACCGACGGAGAGCCCCTCGATCCGCTGATCCACGGATCCGCCCTGGATCCGGACCTCGCCCTGGACGACCCCACCCGGTACGACATTGAGTTCGGTCAGCTCGGTCTCCACCGAGGCACCACCGGCACCCATGCTCGCGAGCAGCCGCTTGAAGCCCATGTTCACTCCTCCTTGGTCCTGACCCCTAGATACGCGTCACGACCGTGGCCGGTTCCAGGTAGCCTCGAACGCCATGATCGAGGGCCTGGACCGTACCCCGCTGACACGCGACTTCTTCGACCGCCCCGTACTGGACGTGGCACCCGACCTCCTGGGCCGCACCCTGGTACGCAGCACCCCCGAAGGCCCCATCGAACTGCGCCTCACCGAGGTGGAGGCCTACGCGGGCGAGATCGACCCGGGATCGCATGCGTTCAGAGGCCGCACCCCGCGCAACAGCGTCATGTACGGGCCGCCCGGTCACGCGTACGTGTACTTCACGTACGGGATGTGGCACTGCCTGAACCTGGTGTGCGGCCCGGAGGGCAAGGCATCCGGAGTCCTGCTGCGGGCCGGCGACATTCAGGTCGGCGCCGACCTCACCCGCAAACGTCGACTCTCGGCCCGCAATGACAAGGAACTGGCCAAAGGCCCGGCCCGACTGGCCACCGCGCTCGACGTCGACCGCGCCCTGAACGGCACCGACGCCATCGCCCACCCCGAGGCCTCGCTGTCCGTGCTGCACGGCGCCCCTCCACCCCGGGACCAGGTACGCAACGGTCCGCGCACCGGAGTGGGCGGTGACGGAGCCGCACAGCCCTGGCGTTTCTGGATCGACGGAGACCCCACGGTGAGCCCGTACCGAGCCCATGTGCCACGCCGCCGCGCAACTTGACTCGCCCATGGGAGCCACCTAATGTAGTCCGAGCCGCTTGAAACGGGCACTGCTGTCGGTACGGTCCATTGGGCCGCCCGAGCATCCCGAAGTGGCCAACCACTACCTACGATTCACCCTGGCGGGTGCGAATTCGGCATGCCGTAATTCGACCCCATCGACTCGATTATGAGTCGCCAAGGAAATCGACTAATGTAGTGGACACGCCGAAAGGCAAGGCCACTCCAAAGGCCACCGGAATTCAAATTCGAACCGGAAACGGTAAGAAAAGAGTCTGGTAAGGTTGGAATCGCCGGAAAGGGAAACGCGAAAGCGTGGAACTGGAAAGCGGCCCCGCTTCGACCGGGAATCGGACACGAAAGAGTCTGATAGAGTCGGAAACGC
>NZ_JBEYTM010000034.1:0-84606 GCF_040643055.1 Streptomyces sp. NPDC047515 | reverse complement strand
CCATCCCCGAGCTCTCAGCTTCGTTCGAGCAGGGGAGACCCCATCCGAGGACATCCCGGCGCCTTGGAATCGCACGCACCAGACCGCGTCCGCTGCCCGATCGAAGGCCGCCCGACAGGCTCTGAGCGACACCCCTGACCCCGGCCACGACGACCACCCCGCACAGACCGACTTCGGCTCCCCCCATTGCCAGGTCAGCGGGTGGTCGGCGTGGCCGGTTCGCGTTGCCGTGCCCGTACGGGAGAGTCGTGATCGCACCGTATGCGGACCCGGCCGCAGAGTAGGCCCGGCACCGGATACGCCACCGCCGGTTCATGGGGAAGTAACACACCCGACCTCTTCGTCACTGCCGCGAAACACCGAGCGGCATCGGCGGAAACCGCGCTGGGCGAACCTCATGGCGCATAACCGGCCCGCACCTTTTCCCAGTGGTCCCGCACGTGGTGCCGCTCATCCCGCCCGCACGCGGCCGCACCGACGACGAGGAGACGCCGATGCCCCCAGGCATCACGACGCTTGCCGCAGACACCCCGACGCTGTCTGCCGCCAACACCGGGTTCATGCTCATCTGCTCCGCCCTGGTGATGCTCATGACCCCGGCCCTGGCCTTCTTCTACGGAGGCATGGTCCGCGTCAAGAGCACCCTCAACATGCTGATGATGAGCTTCATCAGCCTCGGGATCGTCACGATCCTGTGGGTGCTCTACGGGTTCAGCCTCGCCTTCGGCACCGACATCGGTTCCGTCCTCGGCTGGAGCCCGGACTACGTCGGCCTCAGCGGGATCGGCATCACCCAGCTCTGGGACGGACACACGATCCCCGTCTATGTCTTCGCCGTCTTCCAGCTGATGTTCGCCGTCATCACTCCCGCGCTGATCAGCGGCGCCCTCGCCGACCGGGTGAAGTTCACCTCCTGGGCCCTGTTCATCACGCTCTGGGTCACCGTCGTCTACTTCCCCGTCGCCCACTGGGTCTGGGGCGCGGGCGGCTGGCTGTTCGAGCTCGGCGTCATCGACTTCGCCGGGGGTACGGCGGTCCACATCAACGCGGGTGCCGCCGCGCTCGGCGTGATCCTCGTCATCGGCAAGCGCGTCGGCTTCAAGAAGGACCCGATGCGGCCGCACAGCCTGCCGCTCGTCATGCTCGGTGCCGGACTGCTCTGGTTCGGCTGGTTCGGTTTCAACGCCGGCTCGTGGCTCGGCAACGACGACGGCGTCGGCGCGGTCATGTTCGTCAACACCCAGGTCGCCACCGCCGCCGCGATGCTCGCCTGGCTCGGCTACGAGAAGCTCCGCCACGGCTCCTTCACCACCCTCGGCGCGGCCTCCGGCGCGGTCGCCGGCCTCGTCGCCATCACCCCGTCCGGCGGCGCGGTCAGCCCGCTCGGTGCCATCGCGGTCGGTGCCATCGCCGGTGTCCTGTGCGCCATGGCCGTCGGCCTGAAGTACAGGTTCGGCTACGACGACTCCCTGGACGTCGTCGGCGTCCACCTCGTCGGCGGTGTCGCGGGCTCCCTCCTCATCGGCTTCTTCGCCACCGGCGGTGTCCAGTCCGACGCCAAGGGTCTCTTCTACGGCGGCGGCCTCGACCAGCTCGGGAAGCAGGCCGTCGGGGTCTTCGCCGTCCTCGCGTACTCTCTGGTCGTCTCCGCACTCCTCGCCTTCCTCCTGGACAGGATGATCGGGATGCGGGTCGACGAGGACGACGAGATCTCCGGCATCGACCAGGTCGAACACGCCGAGACGGCGTACGACTTCAGCGGAGCGGGCGGCGGCGCGGCCCCGCGCGCCACGGCCTCCGCGACGGCACCGGGTACGACGGCAGCAACGCAGACCAGGAAGGTGGACGTATGAAGCTCATCACCGCAGTCGTGAAGCCGCACCGGCTCGACGAGATCAAGGAGGCCCTCCAGGCCTTCGGCATCCAGGGCCTCACGGTCACGGAGGCCAGCGGATACGGGCGTCAGCGCGGCCACACCGAGGTCTACCGGGGCGCCGAGTACACCGTCGACCTCGTCCCCAAGATCCGCATCGAGGTCCTGGTCGAGGACGAGGACTCCGAAGAGCTCATCGACGTCGTCGTGAAGGCCGCGCGGACCGGCAAGATCGGTGACGGCAAGGTCTGGAGCGTGCCGGTCGACACCGCGATCCGCGTACGAACGGGCGAACGCGGCCCGGACGCCCTCTGACCGACGGCACCGACGAGCACCGTCCGAAGACCGACGGTCCCGAAACGAAAGGCAGTCGGTGACGAGCACCGAAGCGACCACCGAATCCGAGGACTCGGAACCCAGCGGCTACGCGGCGGCCCGGCTGCGCCTCCTCCAGGGGAAGGCGCGGTCCGGGCCGCCGCGCCGTGCGGCCCTCGCCTCGCTCACCGACGACTGGCTCACCGCACTGTTCACCGCCGCCGCCGAACAGACCGGCGTCCGCGGTGCCGCCCTCGTCGCCGTCGGCGGCTACGGCCGCGGTGAACTCTCCCCGCGCAGCGACCTCGACCTCCTGCTCCTGCACGACGGCCACGCCGACACGGCTGCCGTCGCCGCCCTCGCCGACCGCGTCTGGTACCCCGTCTGGGACCTCGGCCTCGCCCTCGACCACTCCGTGCGCACCCCCGCCGAGGCCCGCAGAACGGCTGGTGAGGACCTCAAGGTCCAGCTCGGACTGCTCGACGCCCGGCCCGTCGCCGGAGACCTCGGCCTCGTCGCCACCCTGCGCACCGCGATCCTCGCCGACTGGCGCAACCAGGCGCCCAAACGCCTTCCCGCACTCGACGAGCTCTGCCGCGAACGCGCCGAACGCCAGGGCGAGCTCCAGTTCCTTCTCGAACCCGACCTCAAGGAAGCCCGCGGCGGACTGCGCGACGCCGCCGCACTGCGTGCCGTCGCCGCCTCCTGGGTTGCCGACGCCCCCCGCGAGGGCCTCGCCGAGGCCCGCCGCGTCCTCCTCGACGCCCGCGACGCCCTCCACCTCACCACCGGCCGCGCCACCGACCGCCTCGGCCTCCAGGACCAGGACCAGGTCGCCGCCGAGCTCGGCCTCCTCGACGCGGACACCCTGCTCCGTCAGGTGTACGAGGCCGCCCGCACCGTCTCGTACGCCACCGACGTCACCTGGCGCGAGGTCGACCGCGTGCTGCGGGCCCGCTCGGCGCGCCCCCGGCTGCGCGCGATTCTGGGGGGCGGCAGGACCACCGCGGCCGAGCGCACCCCGCTCGCCGAAGGCGTCGTCGAGGCGGACGGCGAGGTCGTGCTCGCCCGCGCGGCCCGCCCCGAACGCGACCCCGTGCTCGTGCTGCGGGCCGCCGCGGCCGCCGCGCAGTCCGAACTCCCGCTCTCCCGGCACCTCGTACGCCACCTCGCCACCACCGCCCGTCCGCTGCCGGTGCCCTGGCCCGCCGAGGCCCGTGAGGAACTCGTCACCCTCCTCGGCGCGGGCGGGGCCACCGTTCCCGTCTGGGAGGCGCTCGAAGCGGAGGGCCTGATCACCCGGCTGCTCCCTGACTGGGAACGCGTCCACTGCCGCCCCCAGCGCAATCCCGTCCACACCTGGACCGTCGACCGTCATCTCGTCGAAGCGGCGGTCCGCGCCTCCTCCCTCACCCGCCGCGTCGGCCGCCCCGACCTGCTCCTCGTCGCCGCGCTCCTGCACGACATCGGCAAGGGCTGGCCCGGCGACCACTCCGCAGCCGGGGAGATCATCGCCCGGGACATGGCCGCCCGGATCGGCTTCGACCAGCACGACGTCGGCGTCATCGCCACCCTCGTGCGGCATCATCTGCTGCTCGTCGAGACCGCCACCCGCCGCGACCTCGACGACCCGGCGACCGTCCGCTCCGTCGCGGACACCGTCTCCACCGTCTCCACCCTGGAGCTCCTGCACGCCCTCACCGAGGCCGACGCCCTCGCGACCGGGCCCGCGGCCTGGTCCTCCTGGCGCGCCTCCCTCGTCGCCGACCTCGTCGAGCGCGTCGCCGCCGTGCTCGCCGGCCAGGCCCCGGAAGAACCGGAACCCGCCGCACCCAGCGCCGAACAGGAACGCCTCGCCATCGAGGCCCTGCGCACCGGCGAACCCGTCCTCGCGTTGCACGCCCAGGCCGGAACCCCGGACGAGGACGGCGAACCGGAACCGCTCGGCGTCGAACTCCTCATCGCCCTGCCCGACCGCCCCGGCGTGCTGCCGGCCGCGGCGGGCGTCCTCGCCCTGCACCGCCTCACCGTGCGCGCCGCCGACCTGCGCGCCGTGGAACTCCCCACCGAACTCGGCGCGGGCGACCGTGCCGAACTGCTGCTGCTCAGCTGGCGGGTCGCGGCCGAGTACGGCTCCCTGCCGCAGGCGGGCCGCCTCCGCGCCGACCTCGTACGCGCCCTGGACGGCTCCCTGGACATCCGTGCCCGGCTCGCCGAGCGCGAGGCCGCCTATCCCGGGCGGCGCGGGGTGAAGGCCCCGCCGCCGAGGGTGACGGTCGCCGCGGCCGGCTCACGGCTGGCGACGGTGATCGAGGTGCGGGCCCAGGACGCACCTGGACTGCTGCACCGGATCGGCCGGGCGCTGGAACGCAGCGGTGTCCGCGTGCGCAGCGCGCATGTGTCGACGCTGGGCGCGAACGCGGTGGACGCCTTCTACGTCACCGACACCGACGGGGAGCCGCTGCCCGAGGTGCGGGCGGCCGAGGTGGCCCGGGAGGTCGAGAAGGCGCTGGGCTGAGCGCCGCTGCCCGGCCCGCGAGCCCCTCGTACGGCATGAGAACCGGGCGAAGGCTTCGCGTTTCCCGGGGTCCGGATACCCTTGGGGACGACCGACCTGCCCCAGCCCCCGACCCTGAGGACCGACGAGCGCCGTGTTCGATACTCTCTCCGACCGCCTTAGCGCGACTTTCAAGAACCTCCGGGGCAAGGGCCGCTTGTCCGAGGCGGACATCGACGCCACGGCCCGCGAGATCCGTATCGCCCTGCTCGAAGCGGATGTCGCGCTGCCCGTCGTCCGGGCCTTCATCGCCAACGTCAAGGAGCGGGCGCGCGGCGTCGAGGTCTCCCAGGCACTGAACCCCGCCCAGCAGGTCGTCAAGATCGTCAACGAGGAGCTCGTGGGCATCCTCGGCGGCGAGACCAGGCGGCTGCGGTTCGCCAAGACCGCGCCCACCGTGATCATGCTCGCCGGTCTCCAGGGTGCCGGTAAGACGACCCTCGCCGGAAAGCTCGGCCTCTGGCTCAAGGGCCAGGGCCACTCCCCGCTGCTCGTCGCCTGTGACCTCCAGCGCCCCAACGCCGTCAACCAACTGAGCGTCGTCGCCGACCGCGCCGGTGTCGCGGTGTACGCGCCCGAGCCGGGCAACGGGGTCGGTGACCCGGTCCAGGTCGCCAAGGACTCGATCGAGTACGCCCGCACCAAGCAGTTCGACGTCGTCATCGTCGACACCGCCGGCCGCCTCGGCATCGACCAGGAGCTGATGCAGCAGGCCGCGGACATCCGCGACGCCGTCGGCCCCGACGAGATCCTCTTCGTCGTCGACGCGATGATCGGCCAGGACGCGGTCAACACCGCCGAGTCCTTCCGCGACGGCGTCGGCTTCGACGGCGTGGTGCTCTCCAAGCTCGACGGCGACGCCCGCGGTGGTGCGGCCCTGTCGATCGCCCACGTCACGGGCAAGCAGGTCATGTTCGCGTCGAACGGTGAGAAGCTTGAGGACTTCGACGCCTTCCACCCCGACCGCATGGCGTCCCGCATCCTCGACATGGGTGACCTGCTCACCCTGATCGAGCAGGCGGAGAAGACCTTCAGCCAGGAAGAGGCCGCCAAAATGGCCTCCAAGCTGGCGTCCAGCAAGGGCAAGGACTTCACGCTCGACGACTTCCTGGCCCAGATGGAGCAGGTCAGGAAGATGGGCTCCATCTCCAAGCTGCTCGGGATGCTGCCCGGCATGGGGCAGATCAAGGACCAGATCAACAACATCGACGAGCGCGACGTGGACCGTACCGCCGCGATCATCAAGTCGATGACCCCGAAGGAGCGCGCCGAGCCGACGATCATCAACGGCTCGCGCCGGGCCCGTATCGCCAAGGGTTCCGGCGTCGAGGTCAGCGCGGTGAAGAACCTGGTGGAGCGGTTCTTCGACGCCCGCAAGATGATGTCGAAGATGGCGCAGGGTGGCGGCATGCCGGGGATGCCCGGGATGCCGGGCATGGGCGGTGGCCCCGGCCGACAGAAGAAGCAGGTCAAGCAGGCCAAGGGCAAGCGCAAGAGCGGCAACCCGATGAAGCGCAAGGCCGAGGAGCAGGCCGCGGCGGCCCGTCGCGAGCAGGCGGCGGCGCAGGGCGGCGCGTTCGGCCTGCCGGCGCAGGAGGACAAGAACTTCGAGCTGCCGGACGAGTTCAAGAAGTTCATGGGCTGATCGCCCGACATGCGTGAGGGGCGCCCACCGGTGGGCGCCCCTCACGCATGTTTCCACGCGTTCCTACGCGGCGTGCCGTGCCGGCCGCAGCGCCGTGCCGTTGGCCAGCCCGCCCGGGTCCAGGGACAGCGAGACGGCCGCGGTCGCGCCCACATCCGCGAGGCTCTTTGCGTCCGGCAGCAGCTCCACGCCGTCCGTGCCGGGCCGGTGGATCAGCACCGGCACGTACTCACGGGTGTGGTAGGCGTGCCCGATCGTGGGATCGTTCCCGTGGTCGGCGGTGACGATCAGCCGGTCGCCGGGGCCGTCGAGCAGCGCCACGAGCCCCGCGAGTCCGGCGTCCACCTGTTCCAGGAGGCGTCCGTAGCGCTCGGTGTCCTGCTGGTGCCCGGCCAGGTCGGTCTCCTGGACGTTGGCGACGACGAGCGCGGCGCCGGGGGCGCGTACCGCTTCGAGGGTGTACGTGAGCACGTCGGCGGTCCCGACGGCCGGGTGCCGTCGCGCCGCCTCGCACGCCAGGATGTCGGCGGCCTTCCCCACCAGGGTGACCGGGACACCCGCGCGGGCGGCCAGATCGGGGAGCTGGCGGGTGTGGTCGAGCTCGGCGCCCAGGTGCTGGACCTCCAGGCCGCCGTTGCGGTAGAAGCCGGTGGCGGGGGTGTCGAGGCCGACGGTTCCCGCGTCGCCGGGGCGTACGAACCGCCCGAGCGGGCCGTCCGCGTGGCCGCCGACCGCGATGACCCGGGCGACGGGCGCGACCGCGCGGACGGTACGGGCGATGGCGAGGATGCCGCCGGGGCCTTCGAAGGGCAGGTCGTCGAGGCGTCCCGAGGCGTTCCAGTTGATCCCGGGGTCGGCCTCCAGGTTGTCGTGGACGAGGACCGCTCCGTCCACGACGAGGAGCGGCTTGCCGTCCAACGGGACGACGTGGTGCCCGGCCGCCTCCAGGGCCCTGGTCACCACGTCGACGTGGTCGGCGAGCCGGGCGACGGTGACCCGGCTGAAGTCGGCGCCCATCATGGTCTGGTGGCCCGCGAAGGTGTCGGCGCCGGGATAGCCGAGCGCGGCGCGGCCCGCGGCGACGGGCAGCAGGGGGCGACGGGCGAGATCCGGGTGCGGGTGGACCAGGCCGAGCCCCAGTGCGCCGAGCACCGGCAGGCGCAGCGGGCGGCCGAGGGCCGCGCGGCAGTGGTCGAGGACGTGCCCGCAGGTGTCGGCGGTGAGATCGCCGGGGCGCAGGGTGCCCGCGTCGGGCATGGCGCCGATGCCGAATCCGTCGATGACGACGATGACGGTCTTGGCCATGGAGGCCTCCTCTTCCGGGTCCGGCCTCACAGGGCCCGGCCCTGGGCGTCGTACAGCCCGTTCAGCCGGGGGTTGCCGGAGGAGAGTCCGGAGACGACGGCGACGGTCGAGCGGGTGACGAAGATCTGGGTGCGGAAGGCGAGCAGCGCGGTGTCCCCGAGCCGGACGTCCTGGCCGTCGGCCGGCGCGTCGAGCAGCCGGTAGTAGTCGATGTTCTCGGCGGGCGCGTCCTGTACGCCGAGGCGTACGCCGGTGCGCGGCAGCAGGGCGCCGCGGATGTGGGACCGGGCGTAGAAGCCTCCGCCGCGGATCGCCGGGCGGCCGTCGTCGAGGGTGTGGGCGATCTCGCTGACGTACACGTACGCGGGCTTCTCGGGCTGGTGCGGGTCGATGGCGTGCAGCGGGGTGGTGCCGGTGAGGGCGTGGCCGGGTTCGCCGTGGGTGGCGCCGAGTTCGGCGAGCAGGGGGAGGGAGGCCATCGAGGTGGCACTGGGCGCGCTCAGCTTGAGGCGCTCGTGTCCGCGGGAGGCCAGGACCTCACGGGCCTTGAGGGCGAGCGCGAAGGTGGGGGTGGCGCGGGGAACGCCGGTCACCGGGTCGCACAGGACGCAGGGGAAGGCGGTGACGCCCGCGGTCCGGATGCCGGGCAGCCGTTCGGCGGCCTCGGCGAAGGCGTCGAGCCGGCCGAGCGGGACGCCGCCCTCCTGCCCGGGGTAGACCGAACCCTCGGCGCCTTCGAGGCGTACCAGCACGTCCTGGACGAAGCCCAGCCGCTGGGCGGCCCCGGACACGGCCTGCGCGTTGGCGAGGTCGAAGACGGTGACGGTCTCGGGGCGCCAGGCCAGCACTTCCGGCAGTGCGCGGCGGGGGATCTGGACGAGGTGGCCGAGGTTGCCGGCCCGCGCGCCCGCGGCGTGCAGGGTGCGGGCCTCGGGCGGATCGATCGCGGCGAACGCGGGGATGTGCCGGGCGATGGCCCTGATCAGCTCGGGGTTGCGGCCCAGCTGCTTGACCACGAACCAGAGGCCGACGCCCAGCCGTTCGGCCTCCGCCGCCAGCAGCGCGGCGTTGGCCTCGATGGCGTCGAGGTCCATCACATAGGTGTCGGCCGGGATCTCGCCGCGCCGGTGAAGGGTGGCCGCGGCGTCGACGAGCTCGGGGTTGCGGGTGAGCACGGTGTCGAGAAACACGGTCAGTCGTCCTTCGAGTCGTTCAGCGCGTCGAGCGAGCGGCGCAGGATGGCGATGACGAGATCCGCGCCCGCCCGCATCGGATTGACGCGCACGGTCCAGTCGGCCAGCTCGGGGGAGTCGTCCAGGGCGGAGCTGGACATCCGGTAGAAGAGCGGCGCGATCTCGTAGCGGGAGTTGGAGCCGACGGGGTAGGGGGCGGCCCCGAAGCGGGCGGCCACGGCGGGCAGTTCCCGTGCGACCGGCCGGTCGAGGCGGACCAGCAGGCAGCGGTCCTGGGCATTGGCGATCCGTACCTCGGCGACGCCGTCCACCTCGCCCGCGGCCAGCCGTTCGGCGACCTCGGCGCCCACCCGGGACTGCACGGACCACATGACCGGTACGTGCGTGAGGGCGCGCAAGGCGTCGAGCGCCTGCCAGCCCTGGACCTGACCGCCGCCGGAGTAGTTGTCGCGCCGGATGTGCCCGACCAGATCGCGGGCACCGACCACGACGCCGACGCCTTCGGGGCCGTGCAGCTTGAAGAGGGAGAAGCAGGAGGCGTCGGCGCCGAGCTCCACTCCCGCGGCGGGGGTGCGCATGACGGCGTAGTTGTCGTCGACCAGGGTGCGGACCCCGGCGGCCCGGCAGGCGGCGAGGACCTCCGCCGGGTCGTACGAGTCGGCGAGCCGTTGGCGGGTGTGCTGGACGTAGGCCCACCGGAACCGGCCGGACCCCAGGGCCTCGCGCAGCGCCCGCGCGTCGTTGAAGTCGACCTCGACGGTCGTCACGCCGATGCCGCGCAGCGTGACCTCGGTGGTGCGGTAGACGGGGGCCCGGTGGATGAGCAGCGGGTCGCCCGCGCGCACGGCGGCATTGAGGGCGGCGCGGATCGCGCCGGTGCCCGCGCCCTGGACGAAGGCGGCGTCCTCGGCGCCGAAGAAGTCCGCGAGTACGGCCTCGACCCGGGCGGTGGTGCGGGGGCGGCCGAGACCCGGGACGACTCCGGCGTCCGCGTCGAAGAGCTGGGGGCCCTCGAAGTGCGTGGCAGTGGCCTCCAGGAGCCGGAACTGTCTGGCGATCGCGTCGTCCAGCTCCACCGTCGCCAGCGGGAAGGTCTGCGGAAGTACGGGACTCATGCTCGGATCTCCTCCACGCGCGCGCCGGTCAGGAAGCGCAGCGGATTGCGGCGGGTCATCAGGTCGATCAGGTCGTCGTCGACTCCGGCGGCACGGACCTCGGGCAGGAAGGTGCGGAAGAGATGTCCGTACCCTTGGCCGCCCTCGTCCAGGAGGTAGCCGTGGCGGGAGATGTCACAGCTCAGCAGGATGCGGTCGGCGTGCCCGGCCTCGATGAGGGCGAGCAGCAGCCGCAGCCGGGTGCCGTCGCTCTGGTAGCCGTCCTTGCCGACGGTGTCGAACGCGACGTACGCCCCGCTCGCCGCCAGCTCCACGTGGACGGCGGGATCGTCCAGCAGGTCCTGGTGGCCGATGCTGACGCGGTGGGCGGGCAGGCCCTCGCCGGTCAGCAGCTCCAGCTGGGCGATTCCGCCGCGGCCGAGCTGGGCGTGGGTGGCGACGGAGAGGCCGGTGGCGAGGGCGGCCCGCGCACTGGCGCGCAGCACCTTGGCCTCGGGCGCCGTCGGGGTGTCGCCGTGGCTGCCGATCTCGCCGAGGACACCGGGGCGGATGCCGGTGGCGCCGATGCCGCCGTCGATCTCCGCCACGAGCGTGCGGGCCAGTTCTTCGACGGTGGCGTCGTCGATCTCGGGGGTGTGGAACGGTTCGTAGTACCAGCCGGTCGCGGCGACCACGGCGATCCCCGCGTCCCGGGCGATGCGGGCCAGGGCACGGACGTCGCGGCCCATGCCGCGGCAGGTCAGCTCGACGACGAGACCGAGGCCGAAGTCCTCGCGCAGGGCGGTGAGCTCGGTGGTGACCGCCGGGGTGTGCAGGTCCGGGTCGAGGACGGCCGCGCCGTCGCCCTTGTGGTCCAGGTCGAGGACCAGGTGCTCGTGGGCGAGGGCGGGGCCGGTCACGGAACCGGCGGGGAGATCGCCGGTGACGGTGCGCAGGGTGGGCGGGGCGGGGTGGTTCATCGTGGGGGGTTCCTTCTTCGTGTACGCGGCCGGCCTCAGCCCTTGATCGGGGTGAACAGGTCGAGCCAGTACAGGAGGTTGAGGAGGATGCCGCCGACGATGACCGCGGCGGGAGCGGCGGCCATCTTCACGACCGGTCGGCCCATCGCCTCGTTCAGCAGGTAGAGCCCGCCGACGACGAGGATGCCGAGCCCGCCGCCCATGGCGTTGGCGGCCATCAGCGAGCCGAAGAGGATCGCGAGCTGCAGGGTGTCGCCGATCGCGCTGCGCAGGTGCTCCGAGGAGTCACGGACGCTGGGCAGCTTGCCCAGGAGCTTGCCGATGTACGAGAGGGCCAGGATCTCGGCGGCGAAGACGACGGCGCCGACGATCGCCGCCAGGAACGGGTTCGGCATCAGATAGCCGATGGGGTACACCAGGGTGAATCCCGCGATGCCGTATGCGCCGGAGGCGAGCGCGGTCGTCGCGATCAGCGGAATGAAGCCGAAGACCCGGTAGAAGTCGACCTGGGCGGCCTCGGAGTACTGCCCCTTGGCGATCAGGAAGCTGGTCGCCTCGCCGCCGCCGAATATGTGCATCTGGGCCAGCACACAGACTCCGGCGCCGAGCACCATGAACAGTGGGAGGTACGTGCGCAGACGGGCCGCGCTGGCGCTGAAGAGCGAGGCCATCGGGTCGTCCTCCAGGACGACCTCGGTGACGCCCGCGGCCCGGTCGGCCCTGCGCTGCTTCATGTCCTTGGCGACGGCCAGGGCGATCAGCATCAGCACGCCGACGGCCATGGCCAGCGCCCCGGCGAACATCTTCGGCCACAGCTTCATGGTCATGACGACCAGCGCGAGTTCCAGGACTCCGGCGATGCCGCCCCACTTGCGGCCGAACTGCTTGGTGATGGCGAGCACCGGGAACAGCGTGAAGAGGAAGAGGATCGGCGTCGACATCTGCTGCATGGCGGTGATGAAGTCGACGGGCAGGTCGTGCGCGACGTTGTTGGCGCCGTTCAGCCCGAAGACGACGACGGCGCCCCAGGCGCCGCCGAGGACCGGCGCGAGCCACTTCTTCGGCGCCAGTATGCCGAGGATGTCGGTGGGCAGGAAGACGAGCCACGGGTTGAGCACGCCGGTGGAGAGTGCCATCGGGGCGCCGAGTCCGAAGATGAACCCGGCGGAGAGGCCGAAGGAGACCGCCGTCGTCGCGCTGCGGGTGGTGCGCCCCTGGATGAAGTCCAGCAGGAACGGACGTACGCCGTCGTTGAAGACGGCCAGAGCCATGTGCGAGATGTACGCGGTCAGTGCGCACAGGGCTATCACGGTCAGCTGCTGCGCCAGCGTGAAGTCAAGGCTGGTGCCGGCGGCGAGTGTGGTGCTCACGAGTCACTCCTTCGTGCCCGGGACGGGGGAGGGGCGGCCGGATCAGCCGCGGGCGGCGATGGCGCGCGCCATGAGTGGGGCGATGGCGTCGATCTGGTCCATCGAGAAGCCGAAGACCTTCTTGCCGTCGGCGATCAGGGCGGTGATCTCCTCCTCGGTGGGCACGCTGCGGCCGAAGGTGTGGCAGGCGGCGCTGCCCATGAGGCCGACGAGGACGCCGAGGGAGGCGCCGGCACCGGTGTGGCAGGTGCCGAGGTAGTAGTCGGCCTGTCCGACGCGGAGCTTCATCGCGGCGTCCATGTCGCTGGAGGTGACGACGTCGAGGGAGTCGATGCCGAGCTTGCCGATGGCCTGGGTGACCTCGACCTTGCCGACTCCACCAGTGAGGATCTTCGTCATTTCTGTCTTTTCTCTCTGTGCGGCTGTTCCGTGTGCGGGGCGGGTCAGGAAGCGGGTGCGGCCGGTGACTGCTGGGCCAGTACGGCGAGGTGCATGCCGAGGAAGTTGACCTCCGACTCGGGGAGCGCGGCGCCGAGTTCCCGCTCGGCCCGCGCGGACACGGCGCGGGCACGTTCGACCGCGTCGGGGTGTCCGGCCAGTTCGGCGGCGACCTGGTCGTCGGTGAGGAACTGCTCGATCGGCTCGCCGTCCAGGAGCCGGGTGAGCGCCATCATCAGATGGCTGGTCAGCATGCCCGCGGTCGCTTCGGTGACCGTGCGGCCGTCGGCTTCGAGGGCGGTCAGCTCGGCGGTGACGAAATCGGCCACTTCGGGCCGGACCTGACCGCCTTCGCGGAAGAGCTGGATCCGCAGTGCGAGCTGGTCGTCCACGGTGATCCTCCTAAAATCAACAATAATCAGGATTCTGTATTTTGAGGCCGACGGGCGTTCCGGACGAGCGAGATGTCCGTCACCCGCCGGTCAGTACGAGGGCATGCGCTCGCCCCGCAGCACTTCGATCTGCAATCGGGTCACCAGGGACAGGTCGAGCGCGTCCCGCACCGCGGCGAGCGCCTTCGTCCCCTCGGTCCGCCCGATGACGGCCGCGCTGGAGTTGCGCAGCGACAGCTCGCGGGTGACCTCGTCGCCGAGCGGGAGCACGTCGACGCCCGGCCCGATCCGGTCCTGCGCCTCGTCCAGGTTCCAGACGGTGGCGTCGACCTCGTCGCGGGCGAAGAGATCACGCAGCTGCATGTACGAGGCCTCCCGCCACTCGATGTCGTCCCGGCCGGCGAACACCCGCTCCACGAGCATCCGCAGGTCCTCGGACGCGTGGTCGACGGCCACCCGCAGTCCGGGGGAGTCCAGGTCGACGCCGTGCCGCACCAGCATCCCGTGCGCGCCGACGTAGGTGGCGGGGCCGAGATCGGCGACGAGTTCCACCGGGTGCTCGGCGATCAGCTGGTCGGCCGCGAAGCGGGACAGGATGACGAGGTCGACCTTGCCCTCCAGCAGTGCGGCCGTACGGGCTCCGGCACCCCGCATGAACGTGATCGCGAACGGGGCGCCCGCCTCCTCGAAGGCGCTGCGCAGCCCGGTCGCCAGACCTTCGTACCTGCGCGAGTACGGGAGCGGCATCGCGGCGAGCAGTGTGCCGAGTCCGGACAGCCGCCAGAGGATGGAGCGGTCGGACCGGACGAGGAAGGTGCCGAGATGGCCGCGGGCCGTCGTCTCGATCGCGCCGGAATCCTCCAGCAGCTGCAAGGCCGCCTGAACGGTCCCGTTTCCGCAGCCCAGCTCCTCGGCGAAGTCACGCACGCGGGGCAGGCGGGTGTCCGGCTCATGGTTGAGCAGCAGGACGGCGAGCTGCCGGGCGGCGAGGCCGTTCCGAGTGAGGAAGCGGTCATCAAGGACGTTCACGAATCAGACAGTAAACAGGATTCTGGATATTGACAAGGAATTCATCCGGGCGACCTTGCTCCCTCGGTGGGCCCACTGGAGAGGCCCACGGGGAGCTTGGTGCCGTTTTCTCATCTAATGTCACGATTGACGGCTGCCGGAAGAGGAGCACGCGTGACCAACCCCGTACCTCCCCGCGATCGAACCGACCAGCCGTGGCGCTCCGAGGGCGCCCCACCACCTCCGCCGACGGGCCGGAAGATGCCCGGGGGTTGGGGCGGGCTGCTGCTGACCGCGCTCGCCGTCTACCTGATCGCCAATCTGGTGCTGTCCTTCTTCAACGGGGCGGAGGAGCGGACGATCGCGTACACGGAGTTCAGCAAGCAGGTCACCTCGGGCAATGTCTCCAAGATCTATGCCAAGGGCGACGCCATCCAGGGGCAGCTCAAGAAGGAGGCGAAGGTTCCGGGAAGCGACAAGACGTACACCAAGTTCGTCACTCAGCGGCCCGCCTTCGCGGATGACAACCTCTGGGCCGAACTGGTCAAGGACGACGTCACCGTCACCGCCGAGCCGGTCGTCCAGCAGCGCAGCTTCCTGGCCAATCTGCTGATCTCGCTGGCCCCCATGCTGCTGCTCGTCCTGCTCTGGGTGTTCATCGCCCGGCGGATGGCCAGGGGCATGGGCGGCGGGATGGGCGGCTTCGGGCGCAAGGCGCCGCCCCCCTGCTCGGCATGGTCCAGCCGGGGGCCGATCCGGTCCGCAAGGTCACCATCGTCCCCCGCGGCCGGGCCCTGGGCGTCACCCTCTCGACACCCGACGCCGACAAGTACTCCTACACCGAGGAGTACTTGCGCGGCCGCATCATCGGCGCGCTCGGCGGGATGGCCGCCGAGCAGGTGGTCTTCGACATGATCACCACAGGTGCGGAGAGCGACCTGGAGCAGGTCACCAACCTGGCCCGCGGCATGGTCGGCCGCTGGGGCATGAGCCACAAGGTGGGCAGGCTGACCGCGATCCCGGGCGGTGCCCAGCAGGCGTACGGACCGTCGGCCGCCCCCGCGACGCTCGACGCGGTGGACAGCGAGATGCGGCGGATCGTCGACGAGTGCTACGAGGCGGCGTGCCGGCTCCTGCGCGAGAACCGGGACCGGCTGGACTCGCTGGCCGCGGCACTGCTGGAGAACGAGACGCTGGACGAGGCCGCGGCCTACCGGGCGGCCGGCATCACCCGCCTGGCCAAGTAGCACCCGCCGGCCCCGTGCGCGCACGGGGCGCACCTGCCGCACACAGGCTCACCTGCCGCACCACGGGCTCATGATCACGTGGTGCACACGTGATCACGTGGTGCACACGAGATAGCGGAAGACGTTCGGCATCCAGATCGTGCCGTCCCGGCGCCGGTGCGGATGCAAGGCCTCCGCGACCTCCTTCTCCACCTGGGCCCGGTCCGTCACCCGTACCGCCGCGTCGAAGAGGCGCGTCGACAGTAGCCCGCGCACCGCGCTGTCCATGTCCGCGTACCCGAACGGGCACGCCACCCGGCCGGAGCCGTCCGGATTCAGGCCGGCCCGGAACGCCACTTCCTCCAGGTCGTCCCGGCGCGCCACGCGCCAGCCGTCCGTGCGGGATGTCGGCGCCCCGTCGGAGAGCCGGTCCGCCACCCGCAGTACCGGGGCCGTCGCACACCGCTCCGGCGGACCCCACCCGGTCAGCACCACCGTGCTGCTGCGGGCCGCCAGCGGTACGGCGGACCGCAGCGCGGACACCAGCCCTTCCCCGTCCCCGGACGAGCAGCCGATCGGGGTGAACGCGGTGAGCAGGTTGTACGGGGTTCCGTCGGCCGGGGCGGCCTCGGACGGATCACTGTCGAGGAGCCGGGGATGGCCGGCCTCTGTCCCGGCCTCGTTCCCCGGGTCGGGCAGCAGCCGGGCCCGCGCGAGTGCCAGCCGGTCGGGGTCGGTGTCGACGCCGGTGACGCGGGCCCCGCGCCCGGCCGCGATCAGCAGCGCGAGACCGGAGCCGCAGCCGAGGGAGAGCAGCCGGGTGCCGGTGCCCACTTCGAGCCGCTCGTACACCGCCTCGTACAGCGGTGCGAGCATCCGCTCCTGGATCTCGGCCCAGTCCCGGGCGCGGGTGCCGGGGTCCACCGGGGTGGCCGTGTCCGCGTGGCTGTGGTGCCGGACGAGCGTAGGTGTCATGGAAGCGCTCCAATCCGCCGAGAGGTCGGTCGTGTCCGATCGGTCGTGCCCCGAGTGGATGCTCCCCCCAGTGCGGGTGCGCCCGCTCCCCCCCCGTATGTCAGAGAACTGCGCTTCGGTCCCCGCGTCCAGGGGTCCGACGGCAATGGCCCGGTGGTCCGGGGGGACGGACCGCGGCAGCGGGCCCCGTCGCTCCGTGTGGTGGGCGGTGTCGCCGTACGATGCGCGCCATGGCAAAGGCACCCGTTCTCACGCCCCAGGCCGAGGACTTTCCCCGCTGGTACCAGGATCTGATCAACAAGGCCGAACTCGCGGACAACGGTCCGGTGCGCGGCACCATGGTCATCCGGCCGTACGGATACGGCCTGTGGGAGCGGATGCAGCAGGAGCTGGATGCCCGGATCAAAAAGGCGGGCGCCCGGAACGCCTACTTCCCGCTCTTCATCCCCCAGTCTTACCTGACACGCGAAGCCGAGCATGTCGAGGGCTTCGCGCCGGAGCTCGCGATCGTGACCCGCGGGGGCGGAAAAGAGCTCGAAGAGCCCGTGGTGGTGCGGCCGACGTCCGAAACGATCATCAATGAGTACTTCTCGAAATGGGTGCGGAGCTACCGGGATCTGCCGCTGCTGATCAACCAGTGGGCGAACGTGGTGCGCTGGGAGATGCGGCCGCGGGTCTTTCTGCGCACGACGGAGTTCCTCTGGCAGGAGGGCCACACCGCCCACGCCACCTACGAGGAGGCCCGGGAGTACGCCGCGTACATCCAGCGGGACGTCTACGCGGACTTCATGGTCAATGTCCTGGGCATCGATGTGGTCCCGGGCCGCAAGACCCCGGCCGAGCGGTTCGCCGGCGCCGTCAACACCCTGACGCTCGAAGGCATGATGCGGGACGGCAAGGCCCTGCAGATGGGTACCAGCCACGAGCTCGGCACCAATTTCGCCAAGGCCTTCCACACCGGCTACCTGTCCAGGGAGGGCAGGCGGGAGCTCGTCTGGCAGACCTCGTGGGGCTCGTCGACCCGCATGGTGGGCGGTCTGATCATGGCGCACGGCGACGACCACGGCCTCCGGGTGCCGCCGCGGCTCGCCCCCGTCCAGGCGGTCGTCCTCGCGATCAAGGGGGACGAGGCGGTGCTGAGCGTGGCCCGGTCCGTCGGGGAGCGGCTGCGTGCCGCGGGGATCAGGGCCGAGGTCGACGACCGCACCGACACCCCGTTCGGCCGTCGCACGGTCGACTGGGAGCTGAAGGGCGTGCCGGTACGGATCGAGATCGGCCCGCGCGATCTGGAGCACGGCACCGTGATGCTGGCCAGGCGCGTCCCCGGCGGGAAGGAGCCGGTGGCGATCGAGGCCCTGCCCGCGCTCCTTCCGGCCATCCTGGAGGAGGACCAGGCGGCGCTGCTGTGCGAGTCCCGTGGCCGGCGCGAATCATCCACCACCGAGGCCGCGTCCGTCGAGGAGGCCGCGGAGGCCGCGGCAGCGGGCGGCTGGGCGCGTATCGCCTGGTCGGCCCTCGGCCCGGCGGGGGAGGCCCGGCTCGCGGAACGGGGGGTGTCGGTGCGGTGCCTGGTCGCGGAGGACGGGTCGGTGCCGGATTCGGACGATGCCCCCGGTAATGTCGCGCTGGTGGCCCGCGCCTACTGACGCCCCGCCCGCCCACCGGGGCGTGCTCGGCGCCCCGGCGTGCGCAGGCCGACTACGCGTCCGGGCGTACAGGGCGCTACGTACCGGCTTGGTGCGAGCTGTGAGACTTCTCCGCAGATCTGCGCACCCGCCCTCGTCAGGACGCATCAACGGCAACTGACTGGTACGTGCAAATTATTTGGGATGGCCCGGAATCGGAACACCGGGGCACTCGCGCTCGTTGTCACGACGTGAGCACGACACCACCTGTACTTGCCGCAGAGCTGGCGCAGGCGTGGGCCGACATTCAGCGGTACCACCCCGAGCTGCCGGATCTAGCCGCGCCCGAGTCCCTGATCGGAGAGTCCTCGTCCGCCTGTGGCGCCGAACTCTCCTTCGAGCGACTGCTGCATGAGGCAGTCCATGGCATCGCCGCCGCGAGAGGTGTCCGCGACACCTCGCGGGCCGGCCGCTACCACAACCGTCGATTCCTCGCGATCGCCGAGGAGTTGGGCCTCGACCACGCCGAGGAGCCCCACCCCAGCAGTGGCTTCTCGCTGGTCACGCTCAATCCCGAGGCCAAGAGAAGGTACCGGCCGACGATCGAGCGACTGCAGCGCGCCCTCAAGGCGCACACGGTCGCCACCGCCGCCGACACCAAGCGTTCCTTCCGCGGGCCGGCCGCCCGGCACGGTTCCTCCGGCGGAGGTGTCCGTGTCAAGGCCGTCTGCGACTGCGGACGCAATGTGCGGGTCGTCCCGTCGGTCCTGGCGCAGGCGCCGATCGTCTGCGGCGGTTGCGGAAAGCCGTTCCGTATCCCGGAAGCCGCGGTCGCGGTGGGGTGACCCGATGCGGTGTGGCACAATGGCTAGCTGTACTCGACAGTCGCACAGGACCCCTCTCTCCTCCGGCTGACGCGTCCATCGGGCACCCGAGTACCGCAACCCCACGTGGCATCTTCGTTGTGCCCAACCACGTCATAGACCAGGAGACACCACTTCCGTGGCAGTCAAGATCAAGCTGAAGCGTCTGGGCAAGATCCGTTCGCCTCACTACCGCATCGTCGTCGCCGACTCCCGTACCCGCCGTGACGGCCGGGCCATCGAGGAGATCGGTCTGTACCACCCGGTGCAGAACCCCTCGCGCATCGAGGTCAACTCGGAGCGTGCGCAGTACTGGCTGTCCGTCGGCGCCCAGCCGACCGAGCCGGTTCTCGCGATCCTGAAGCTCACCGGTGACTGGCAGGCCCACAAGGGCCTCCCGGCCCCCGCGCCGCTGCTGCAGCCGGAGCCCAAGGCGGACAAGCGCGCCCTGTTCGAGGCCCTGGCCAAGGACGGCGGCGAGGAGTCCAAGGGCGAGGCCATCACGCAGAAGGCGAAGAAGTCCGACAAGAAGGCGGACGAGGCTGCTGACGCGGCTGCGGCCGCCGAGTCGACCGAGGCCTGAGCATGCTCGAGGAGGCTCTCGAGCACCTCGTGAAGGGCATCGTCGACAACCCCGACGACGTGCAGGTCGCCTCGCGCAACCTGCGTCGTGGTCGCGTGCTTGAGGTCCGGGTCCACCCCGACGACCTCGGCAAGGTGATCGGCCGCAACGGCCGCACCGCGCGCGCCCTGCGTACCGTCGTGGGCGCCATCGGCGGCCGTGGCATCCGCGTCGACCTCGTCGATGTGGATCAGGTTCGCTGACAGAGTTGAACACCGGCACGGGCCGGGGAGGGCCAAGCGCCCGCCCCGGCCCGTCGTCGTATGACAGGAGAGACACAAGGTGCAGTTGGTAGTCGCGCGGATCGGCCGTGCCCACGGCATCAAGGGCGAGGTCACCGTCGAGGTGCGTACGGACGAGCCGGAGCTGCGGCTCGCGCCCGGGGCCGTGCTCGCCACCGAACCGGCCGGCGCCGGACCGCTCACGATCGAGACCGGCCGGGTGCACAGCGGACGGCTGCTGCTCCGGTTCGAGGGCGTACGCGACCGTACGGCTGCCGAGACCCTGCGCAACACACTGCTGATCGCCGAGGTCGACCCGGCGGAACTCCCCGAGGACCCCGAGGAGTTCTACGACCATCAGCTCATGGACCTCGACGTGGTCCTGGCCGACGGCACCGGGATCGGCCGGATCACCGAGATCACGCATCTGCCGTCCCAGGACCTCTTCATCGTGGAGCGGCCGGACGGCAGCGAGGTGATGATCCCGTTCGTCGAGGAGATCGTCACCGAGATCGATCTGGCGGAGCAGCGCGCGGTGATCGCCCCGCCGCCCGGACTGATCGACGAGAGCCAGGCCGTGATCGCCTCCTCGCGCGACGAAGAGGGCGACGGGGACGGGACGCCCGAGTCCGGGAAGGACATCTGATGCGCCTCGACGTCGTCACGATCTTCCCGGAGTACCTGGAACCGCTGAACGTCTCGCTCGTCGGCAAGGCCCGCGCGCGCGGCCGCCTCGATGTGCACGTCCACGACCTGCGCGACTGGACGTACGACCGGCACAACACGGTGGACGACACCCCCTACGGCGGCGGCCCCGGCATGGTCATGAAGACCGAGCCATGGGGCGAGGCGCTGGACGACGCCCTGGCGGGCGGGTACGAGGCCGGGGCGCACTCCCCGGTGCTCGTGGTCCCCACGCCCAGCGGCCGTCCGTTCACCCAGGAACTCGCCGTCGAGCTCTCCGAACGGCCGTGGCTGATCTTCACGCCCGCCCGCTACGAGGGCATCGACCGCCGGGTGATGGACGAGTACGCCACCCGCATACCGGTGGTCGAGGTGTCCATCGGCGACTACGTGCTGGCCGGCGGGGAAGCCGCGGTGCTGGTGATCACCGAAGCGGTGGCCCGGCTGCTGCCCGGTGTGCTCGGCAACGCCGAGTCGCACCGGGACGACTCCTTCGCCCCCGGTGAGATGGCCGATCTCCTGGAGGGGCCCGTCTACACCAAGCCGCCCGAGTGGCGCGGCCGGGGCATCCCGGACGTCCTGCTCAGCGGTCACCACGGGAAGATCGCACGCTGGCGGCGGGACGAGGCGTTCCGTCGCACGGCACTCAACCGGCCCGATCTCATCGAGCGCTGCGAGGCGGGCGGCTTCGACAAGAAGGACCGCGAGATCCTCTCCATCCTCGGCTGGTCACCCGAGCCCGGGGGCCGATTTTGGCGCAGGCCCGAGGCCGTGGAAGAATAGGCCGCTGCTGTACGTCCGGCGTGCGCCCCTGCCACAGGGGGAAGCGACCGCTGTGTTCTCCATGCACATGGGGAACGGTCCCGACGCCCGTCCGACGCGAT
This sequence comes from Streptomyces sp. NPDC047515, assembly GCF_040643055.1. Taxonomy (NCBI): domain Bacteria; kingdom Bacillati; phylum Actinomycetota; class Actinomycetes; order Kitasatosporales; family Streptomycetaceae; genus Streptomyces; species Streptomyces sp. NPDC047515. Next base: position 63,336 of record NZ_JBEYTM010000034.1, on the reverse strand, counting down.
CAGCGCCTCCAGCTCCTCACTACCTCCCGTCGATGACCTGTGGCATCGGCGAAGAAAGCAGACAACATGGCTTCCCTGCTCGACGACGTCAACGCCGCATCGCTGCGTACCGACGTCCCGGCGTTCCGCCCCGGTGACACCGTCAACGTCCACGTGCGAGTGATCGAGGGCAACCGCTCCCGTATCCAGCAGTTCAAGGGCGTGGTCATCCGCCGCCAGGGCTCCGGCGTCAGCGAGACCTTCACGGTCCGCAAGGTCTCCTTCAGCGTCGGCGTGGAGCGCACCTTCCCGGTGCACAGCCCGATCTTCGAGAAGATCGAGCTCGTCACCCGCGGTGACGTCCGTCGCGCCAAGCTGTACTACCTCCGTGAGCTGCGCGGCAAGGCCGCGAAGATCAAGGAGAAGCGCGACAACTGAGCTAACTCCCAGGTCCACAGGACGGCCGGATAAGCTCTGGCCCCGATGGACACGGAAGCCAAGCCCTCGGAGCGCGACCGCTCCTCCGCACCCGCAACAGGGTCGGAGGAGAGGTCGCGCTTCTCGCGTATCCCGGACCGGATGGCCGCCCCGATGTCGTGGCGGCGGACCGCCGCGCTCGGCGCCGTCTGCGCGGTCTTCGTGCTGCTGCTCAGCGCCTTCGTGGTGCAGCCCTTCCTGATCCCCAGCGGCTCGATGGAGTCCACGCTGCGGGTGGGGGACAGGGTGCTGGTGAACAAATTGGCATACCGTTTCGGCTCCGTACCGCAGCGCGGTGACGTGGTGGTCTTCGACGGCACCGGATCCTTCGTGCAGGAGGCGCCACGGGAGAATCCCGTCACCGGCCTGCTGCACGGCGTGGCAGCATCCCTCGGCCTGGCGAGGCCCGCCGAGACCGACTACGTGAAGCGGGTGGTGGGTGTGGGCGGCGACCGGGTGGTCTGCTGCGACAGACGCGGGAGGGTCGAGGTGAACGGCCGTCCCGTCGACGAGGACTACCTGTATCCGGGAGACGTACCGTCCCGGGTGCGCTTCGACATCGTCGTCCCCGACGGCACGCTGTGGATGATGGGCGACCACCGCAGCAATTCCCGCGACTCGCGCGACCACCTGGGAGAGCCGGGCGGCGGCATGGTCCCGGTCGACAGGGTGATCGGGAGGGTGGACTGGATCGGCTGGCCGCTGGGCCGGCTGGGCTCGCTGCCGGACAGCGCCGCCTTCGTCGGCGTACGGGCACCGGGCGGGGCCCATGGGTAGCCGCGGGCGGCGGGAGGGCGGGGCCGACCCGGAGATACCGGTGCCGGCCGGCACCGGCCCGACGGCCGCGCGCTCGCTGCCGACCAGGGCGGAGCGGCGCAGACTGGCACGCAAGGTCAGACGGCGGCGGCGCGGGTCGGCCGTGCGGGAGATCCCGCTGCTCATCACCGTGGCGCTGCTGATCGCGCTCGTGCTCAAGACCTTCCTGGTGCAGGCCTTCGTGATCCCGTCGGGATCGATGGAGCAGACCATCCGAATCGGCGACCGGGTGCTCGTGGACAAGTTGACCCCCTGGTTCGGCTCCAGGCCCGAGCGCGGTGACGTCGTCGTCTTCAAGGACCCGGGGCACTGGCTGAAGCAGGAGAACGTCGGCAAGAAGGACTCGCCCGTCGTCGTCAAGCAGGTGAAGGAAGCGCTGACGTTCATCGGGCTGCTGCCCTCCGACGACGAGCAGGATCTGATCAAACGGGTGGTCGCCGTCGGCGGCGACACGGTGAAGTGCTGTGACAAGGACGGCCGGATCACGGTCAACGGAGTGCCGCTCGACGAGCCGTATCTGCACCCCGGCAACCCGCCCTCCCTCATCAAATTCGAGGTAAAGGTTCCGGCCGGACGGATCTTCGTGATGGGCGACCACCGGTCCGATTCGGCCGATTCGCGCTATCACTTGGACGAGCCTGAGCACGGCACGGTTTCCGAGGACGAGGTCGTGGGGCGGGCCGTGGTCATCGCCTGGCCCTTCGGTCACTGGCGAAAACTGGAGGAACCGGCGACATTCGACTCGGTCCCTGACGCGCGCGCCGGGACGGCTGCTGGGTCGGGCCCGTCGAATAGTGTGTCGTCCAAGGATCCCAACGGAATGATCCCTCTCCCGACCCCTGCGGAACTCCCGCTCGTTATGGGAGTGGTGGGCCTGCACCGGCTAGGGCGCGGGCGGTGGCACGGAGTAAGGAGTGGATGTGGGGGATTTGGCGGTCGGCGCGCGATCCGGACACGAGGAGCCCGAGGACCGGCCGGGCAATCCGGAGAATGTCGAGTCCGCCGGGACGACGGCGGACGGCGCCGGGAGTGACGGCGACTCCCCGGGCGGTGGTGATTCGGCCGTGAAGAAGCCGCGCTCCTTCTGGAAGGAGCTGCCTCTGCTCATCGGTATCGCGCTGGTTCTCGCGCTGTTGATCAAGACGTTTCTGGTGCAGGCGTTCTCGATCCCCTCGGACTCGATGCAGAACACGCTGCAGCGGGGCGACCGGGTGCTGGTCGACAAGCTGACGCCGTGGTTCGGCGCGGAGCCCAAGCGCGGCGAGGTCGTGGTCTTCCACGACCCGGGCGGCTGGCTGGAGAGCACCCAGACGAGCAATCCGAATGTGGTGCAGAAGTTCCTCAGCTTCATCGGACTGATGCCGTCCGCCGAGGAGAAGGACCTGATCAAGCGGGTCATCGCGGTCGGCGGCGACACGGTGGAGTGCAAGAAGGACGGCCCGGTCGTGGTCAACGGCAAGGCACTGGACGACAAGTCGTTCATCTTCCCGGGGAACACGCCCTGCAATGACGAGCCGTTCGGTCCGATCAATGTGCCCGAGGGCCGCATCTGGGTGATGGGCGACCACCGCCAGAACTCCCTCGACTCCCGCTATCACCAGGGGCTGCCGGGCGGCGGCACGGTCTCCAACAAGGAGGTCGTCGGCCGGGCCATCGTCGTGGCGTGGCCGATCAACCGCTGGTCGACCCTGCCGGTCCCGAACACCTTCGACCAGCCGGGGATCAACGCGGCGATGGGCCTGGCCCCCGGAGCACTCGGCGTAGCCGGTGCGGTGCCCCTCGTAATGTGGCGTCGCAAGAGGCTGACCAGCGGGCGTACCGCCGGGTAGGGTGCCGACTCGGATCAGCGATTGTCGATCTCCGAGGTGGGGGACGCTGGGATGAGTGGAACAGGACGTACGGGTGACGGCCACGGTCGGCTCGGCAGCAAGCTGTCGGGACTGGCCGTGGCCGTCGGCTGTGTGCTCTTCCTCGGCGGCTTCGCCTGGGCGGCCGTGATGTACAAGCCGTACACCGTGCCGACCGAGTCGATGACACCGACGGTGCACGCCGGCGACCGGGTGCTCGCGGAGCGGATCGACGGCAGCCAGGTGCGCCGCGGCGACGTGGTGGTCTTCACCGATCCGACGTGGGGCGACATGCCGATGGTGAAGCGGGTCGTGGGCATCGGCGGCGACACGATCGCCTGCTGCGACAAGGGCCGCCTCAAGATCAACGGCAAAGCCGTTGAGGAACCGTATCTGCAGACGAAGGACCTCGCCTCGGTGAGCGACTTCACGGCGGATGTGCCCAAGGGACAGCTGTTCCTGCTCGGGGACGAACGCAGCGCCTCGCTGGACTCGCGGGTCCATCTGGACGACCCGGGACAGGGCTCCGTGCCGCGCAGCGCGGTGCAGGCCAGGGTGGACGCCATCGCCTGGCCGCTGAACGGAATGGTCGGGCGGCCGCAGGCCTTCGCCTCCCTCCCCGGAGGGGTGTCCTCGCCCGGACCGCTGCGGCTGCAGCTCGCTGCCGTGGCGGTGGGCGCGGTGCTCATCCTCGCCGGAGCCGCGTACGGCCCGATCGCGGCACGGTCCGCGCGGTCGGCACGGAGCAGGAGCGAACGGGCGACCGCCGGTGCGCACTGAGAAACGGAAGGCCGCCCGTGTGGTGCTGCTGGACCCAGACGACCGCATTCTCCTGATCCACGGGTTCGAACCGGAGGACCCGGCAAGCACCTGGTGGTTCACGCCGGGTGGCGGTCTGGAGGGCGACGAGACCCGGGAACAGGCCGCGTTGCGCGAACTCGCCGAGGAAACCGGGATCACCGACGTCGAGCTGGGCCCGCTGCTCTGGCAACGGATGTGCTCGTTCCCGTTCGACGGCCGCCGCTGGGAGCAGGACGAGTGGTACTACCTGGCACGTACGACGCAGATCGCCACCGACACACGTGGGCTGACCGGGCTGGAGCAGCGCAGCGTCGCGGGTCTGAGGTGGTGGACCTCCGCCGAACTGGCGGCGGCGCGTGAGACGGTGTACCCGACCAGGCTCGCCGAGCTGCTGCGCACGCTGCTCGCCGAGGGGCCTCCGCGTACGCCAATGGTTCTGGCCCCCGAAATCGTCTAAGCGCCCGGGGGCGCCCGGCTCTGGCGCACAATGGGGGCACGCACGGCTGAAGGGGAACATGCCAATGAGCGCCGAGGACCTCGAAAAGTACGAGACCGAGATGGAGCTGAAGCTCTACCGGGAGTACCGAGATGTCGTCGGTCTGTTCAAATACGTGATCGAGACCGAACGGCGCTTCTACCTCACCAACGACTACGAGATGCAGGTGCACTCGGTTCAGGGTGAGGTGTTCTTCGAAGTATCCATGGCGGACGCCTGGGTCTGGGACATGTACCGGCCCGCACGCTTCGTCAAGCAGGTACGAGTGCTGACGTTCAAGGACGTCAACATCGAGGAGCTCAACAAGAGCGATCTCGAACTCCCGGGCGGCTGAGCCCCGTTTTCCGGGGGCTGATTCCCACTTCCGGGTGGCTGGGTTATCCACAATCCCGGACTTGTCCACCAAGATCCACCAGCCGGGACCGAACCCGTCAGAGTCGGTCCCGGAGGTGGTGCCGATATGAACGCACGGGGGGCACTCGGGCGGTACGGCGAGGATCTGGCGGCGCGGCTGCTGACCGACGCGGGCCTGTCCGTACTGGAACGGAACTGGCGCTGTCGTGCCGGCGAGATCGACATCGTCGCGATGGACGGCGACACCCTCGTGGTCTGCGAGGTGAAGACCCGGAGGGCGGGTGCCTTCGAGCATCCGATGGAGGCCGTCACACCGGTCAAGGCGGAGCGGCTGCGTCGGCTGGCAGGGATCTGGCTCCACCGGCACGGCGGTCCGCCGCCCGGCGGGGTCCGGATCGATCTGGTCGGCGTGCTGCTGCCCAGGCGAGGAGCGCCCGTCGCCGAGCATGCGCGCGGGGTGGCCTGATGGGGTTCGCGCGGGCGTGTTCGGTGGCGCTCGTCGGCGTCGAGGGCGTGGTGGTGGAGGTCCAGGCGGACCTGGAGGCGGGGGTGGCCGCGTTCACCCTGGTGGGGCTGCCGGACAAGAGTCTGGTGGAGAGCCGGGACCGGGTCAGGGCCGCGGTCGTGAACTCCGGGGCCGAGTGGCCGCAGAAGAAGCTCACGGTGGGGCTGTCGCCCGCCTCGGTGCCGAAGAGCGGCTCCGGTTTCGATCTCGCGGTCGCCTGCGCGGTGCTGGGGGCCGCCGAGCGGATCGATCCGGCGGCCATCGCCGATGTGGTGATGATCGGTGAGCTGGGGCTCGACGGCCGGGTGCGGCCGGTGCGTGGTGTGCTGCCCGCCGTGCTCGCCGCGGCGGAGGCCGGGTACCGCCAGGTCGTCGTGGCCGAGCAGACCGCGGGAGAGGCGGCGCTGGTGCCCGGGGTCTCGGTGCTCGGGGTGCGGAGCCTGCGGCAGCTGATCGCGGTCCTCTGCGACGAGCCGGTGCCGGACGAGCGGGTGTCCTGCGACGAGGGGCGGCCCGACGCCATGCTGGCCGGGCTGATGGTGCCCGGCGCGGGTATCGGCACCGGGATCGCCCGGGGGGCCGGACACGGTGACGGCAGCCCGCCGGACCTAGCGGAGGTGGCGGGGCAGGAGCGGCCGCGCAAGGCACTGGAGGTCGCCGCGGCGGGCGGTCACCACCTGCTGCTCTCCGGGCCGCCGGGCGCCGGCAAGACCATGCTGGCCGAGCGGTTGTCGGCGATCCTGCCGACGCTGACCAGGAAGGAGTCGCTGGAGGTCACCGCGGTGCACTCGGTGGCGGGCATTCTGCCGCCCGGGGAACCGCTGGTCACCCGCGCGCCGTACTGCGCTCCCCACCACTCGGCGACGATGCAGTCGCTGGTCGGCGGGGGCAACGGGCTGCCGCGGCCCGGTGCGGTCTCGCTGGCACACCGGGGGATTCTCTTTCTGGACGAGGCGCCGGAATTCTCCGTGCGGGCGCTGGACGCGCTGCGCCAGCCGCTGGAGTCGGGGCAGGTGGTGGTGGCACGCAGCGCCGGGGTGGTGCGGCTGCCCGCCCGGTTCCTGATGGTTCTCGCCGCCAATCCCTGCCCGTGTGGACGGCACACCCTCAGCGGCGCCGGCTGCGAATGCCCGCCCTCGACGGTCAGGCGCTACCAGGCGAGGCTCTCCGGACCGTTGCTCGACCGGGTGGATCTCCGGGTCGTCGTCGACCCGGTCGGGCGTCGTGACCTGATGGGCCAGGGCGGCAGGGGAGAGTCGACGGCCACGGTGGCGGCCCGGGTCCGGGAGGCCAGGGCGCGGGCCGCGGAGCGGCTGGCCGGCACCGCCTGGACGACCAACAGCGAGGTGCCCGGCCACGAGTTGCGGACCAGGCTGGCTGCGGCACCGGGCGCGCTCATGGAGGCCGAGCGGGACTTGGAGCGGGGCCTGCTCACCGCGCGCGGCCTGGACCGGGTGCTCAGGGTGGCGTGGACGGTCGCCGATCTGCGCGGCGCCGACCGCCCGGAGGCCTCCGACATCGCGGTGGCGCTGGAACTGCGGACCGGGATTCCACGGGGCGCCGCAACGAAGGCCGGGGCGTCATGACGCCCGTGGCCGACAGCGGCCGGGAGCGGGAGCCGGGGCGCCTTCCGGGGCGGCGCGCGCAGCGCGACGCGGTGGCGGGGCCCCCGAGAGGACCGGGAGCGGCGGTGAGCGAGCGGGAACGGGTGGCACGGGCCGCACTGACCCGCGTCCTGGAACCGGGGGACGAGCAGGGCGGACGCTGGCTGCGCGAGTGCGGTGCCGTCGAACTGATACGGCGGATCACCACCAGGGACGGGACCGCGGAGCGACTGAGCCGGATGACGCCGAAACGTCTCGACGGATACCGGTTGCGGGCCGAGCACGTCGAGCCCGAGCGGGACCTGGCGGCGGTTGCCGCGCTCGGCGGTCGGTTCGTCTGCCCCGGTGAGCTGGAGTGGCCCAGCCAGCTCGACGACCTGGGGGACGGCAGGCCGATCGGCCTCTGGGTGCGGGGGCCGCGCGACCTGCGGCTCTGGGCGCTGCGCTCGGTCGCCGTGGTCGGGGCCCGTGCCTGCACACCGTACGGATCCCACATGGCGGCGAGTCTCGGAGCCGGGCTCGCCGAGCTGGGGTGGGTCGTCGTGTCGGGGGCGGCATTCGGGGTGGACGGGGCCGCGCATCGTGGGGCGCTCGCCGTCGGCGGGGCGACGATGGCGGTCCTGGCCTGCGGGGTGGACGTCGCCTATCCGCGGGGACACGCCGAGCTGATCGGACGGATGGCGGAACAGGGGCTCGTCATCGGTGAATTGCCACCGTCCGATCATCCGACCCGCAGCAGATTCATTCTCCGGAACCGGGTCATCGCCGCGTTGACGCGTGGGACGGTCGTGGTCGAGGCCGAGTACCGCAGCGGTTCGCTGGTCACCGCACGCAGCGCGCAGCGGCTCGGCCGCTTCACCATGGGGGTGCCGGGCCCCGCCACCAGCGGACTGTCGGCAGGGGTCCATGAGCTGCTCCGGGGCGAGGGCGTCCTGGTGACGGATGCCGCGGAAGTCGCCGAGCTGGTGGGGGACATCGGCGAGCTGGCTCCGCCCAGACGCGGCCCCGTCCACCCCAGGGACCTGCTGGACGCGGTCTCCGCCAGGGTCCTCGACGCGCTGCCGTCCCGCGGCGCAGTCAGCGGGCGGGACGTGGCCCGCGCTGCGGGAACCGGCGCCGACGAAGCGCTCGGCAGGCTGTACGAACTGCACTCACTGGGGTTCGTCGAACGCGATGGCGACGGATGGCGGTTGACGCCGCGATCGACATGCAATGGCGACGCGCGGCGAGGCGGTACTTGACCTGGAGCATTCGGGTGAAAAGGTGATGCCGATGACCTCGGCGGATCCTTAAGCGACGCCTCCGGGGCCGGCGCACGAGGCGGCGGCCCCGGATCCCAGTCATGTCCGACCGGCCGGGACCACACAGCACCGATCCGCTGTCCTGCGCGGACCGCGACGCCTCAGTCACGCTACGCTCACAAGGAATCCCACTCACACACACGTCCTCCAGCACTTCACGGCAGAACGGCTCAAGGCACCACATGCCCCAGCACACCTCCGGGTCTGACCGCGCGGCAGTACCACCGGCTGCGCGTGGCACTGTGCGCCCCACCGCCCCCTCCTCGCTCGACGAGTTGTGGCGTTCATACAAGTCCACGGGCGACGAGCGGCTGCGGGAGCAGTTGATCCTGCACTACTCGCCGTTGGTCAAGTACGTCGCGGGCCGGGTGAGCGTGGGCCTGCCCTCCAACGTCGAGCAGGCGGACTTTGTCTCCTCGGGGGTGTTCGGACTGATCGACGCGATCGAGAAGTTCGACATCGAGCGCGCGATCAAGTTCGAGACGTACGCGATCACCCGCATCCGGGGCGCGATGATCGACGAACTCCGTGCGCTGGACTGGATTCCGCGCTCGGTGCGCCAGAAGGCGCGGGCCGTGGAGCGTGCCTATGCCACGCTGGAGGCCCAGCTGCGGCGCACCCCTTCCGAGCCGGAGGTGGCTGCGGAGATGGGCATCGCGCTGGAGGAACTGCACGCGGTTTTCAGCCAGTTGTCGCTGGCGAACGTGGTGGCGCTGGAGGAACTGCTGCATGTCGGCGGCGAGGGCGGCGACCGGCTGAGCCTGATGGACACGCTGGAGGACACCGCCGCCGACGATCCGGTGGAGGTCGCCGAGGACCGTGAGCTCAGACGGCTGCTCGCCCGAGCGATCAACACGCTTCCGGAGCGCGAGAAGACGGTCGTCACGCTCTACTACTACGAGGGCCTCACGCTCGCCGAGATCGGCAATGTCCTCGGAGTCACCGAGAGCCGCGTCAGCCAGATCCACACCAAATCGGTGCTGCAACTGCGCGCGAAACTGGCCGACGCCGGGCGCTGAGAGCTTGTCGGGCGGCCTCTGATCGGGCGGCCACGTCCTGGCACGCACTCCCCCAAGGCCTTGAGGGCCAGGGGGGACCCCCTCCCGCGTTGCCGAAATGCCCTGGTAGCTCCATCCCCGAGCTCTCAGCTTCGTTCGAGCAGGGGAGACCCCGTCCGAGGACATCCCGGCGCCTTGGAATCGCACGCACCAGACCCGCGTCCGCTGCCCGATCGAAGGCCGCCCGACAGGCGCTGAGGCCGCGGGCGCCCGACGCGGGCCCGGTCCGCTTCGGCCACCGATCGGAGCCGTAGGCACTCTCCCGAACACGGGTCGCCGTAGAGTGGACGCGTGCCCAGGATTCGAGCGGCCTCGGTGGCCGAGCACCGGACCATGCAGCGCGGCGCCCTCCTGGACGCCGCCCGCTCCCTGCTGTCCGAGGGTGGTACGGAGGCGCTGACCTTCCCCGCCCTCGCCGAACGCACGGGCCTCGCCCGGTCCTCCGTCTACGAATACTTCCGCTCCCGGGCGGCCGTCGTCGAAGAGCTCTGCGCCGTCGACTTCCCCGTCTGGGCGGCCGAGGTCGAGAACGCGATGGAGCAGGCCACCACACCCGAGGGCAAGGTCGAGGCCTACGTGCGCCGACAGCTCGACCTCGTCGGGGACCGCCGCCACCGGGCGGTCGTCGCGATCTCGGCGAGCGAACTGGACGCGGGCGCACGCGAGAAGATCAGGGCCGCGCACGGCGGGCTGATCGCCATGATCGTCGAGGCGCTCGGCGACCTCGGCCATGAACAGCCGAGGCTGGCGGCGATGCTGCTGCAGGGCTCGGTGGACGCCGCCGTCCGGCGTATCGAACTCGGCGTGGCGGAGGAGCCGGCCGTGATCGCGGACACCGCCGTGGCCATGATTCTGCGTGGCGTGCGGGGCGGACAGGGCTGACGTCGGCGACGTCGGCGCCCTGTCGCGGCGACGGGCAGCACGCCGGAGGCGGCGAGTCCGCCCCCGGCCCCCTCGGCGGAGGGCCGGGGCTCCGGTACGCCGAACACCGGTAGCAGCCGGGACGGCCCCCGCCGCAGCAGCGCGGGCGGCAGCAGCGAGAGCGGATCCAGATACGTGGCACCGCGCCGCAGCCCCCAGTGCAGACAGCCCGACGCGCAGTGGAAGGAGCCCGCCTCCACAATCGCCACGACCTGTCCCGCCGTCACCTGCTCGTCCTTCGCGACCAGCGCGCGCACCGGCTCGTACGTGGTCCGCAGCGGTGGATCGCCGGTCCCGGCCACTTCGATCGCCAGCACCCCGCGCCCCGCCACACGACCTGCGAACGAGACCCGCCCCGAGGCTGCGGCGAGCACCTGCGTGCCGGGCCCCGCGGCGAGATCGACCCCGCGGTGGCCCCGCCCGTAGGTGTCGGCCGGCGGCTCCCACCCTCGTACGACCGCGGGCCGCCCGGCGAGCGGCCACGATCGCGCACCGTCCGGCCGGGGGACCGGTGCGGGCGTGGGAACGGGTGCGGGAGCAGGCGTCGGCGGAGGCGCTTCGGCCGCCACGACCCGCGTGCCGCACAGCACCGCGAGAAGGGCGGCCACCATGAGCACGGCCGCTGCGGCCGCGCGGAAACGGAGTCCGTGCCCGGAGCGGGGCACGGTCGGATCGGTTGTGCATCGCATGGCAGAACCGTCCCGCGCCGCACGGAATCGCGCGGATCATGGACCGGATCTGTGGACTACCGACCGGTTGTGGACAGTGCCGTCACCCGGCACCCGACCTGTCCCGTACACTTCCTATGGCGATCCGGGTCACCGGGTCGACTTCGCACGCCCCGCCACCTCCCTCTCCGCGGACGGTGGCCGCGCTCCTCGGTCCCTCGTGGCACGGCGCGTCGGGGCGTCAGGCGCGACAGCAATCCTGCGGTCGCGACAACCGAGCACCTCAAGGAGTACGGCCATGGCCGTCGTCACGATGCGGGAGCTGCTGGAAAGCGGCGTCCACTTCGGTCACCAGACCCGTCGCTGGAACCCGAAGATGAAGCGCTTCATCTTCACCGAGCGCAACGGCATCTACATCATCGACCTGCTCCAGTCGCTGTCGTACATCGACCGCGCCTACGAGTTCGTCAAGGAGACCGTCGCCCACGGCGGTTCCATCATGTTCGTCGGTACCAAGAAGCAGGCCCAGGAGGCCATCGCCGAGCAGGCGACGCGCGTCGGCATGCCGTACGTCAACCAGCGTTGGCTCGGTGGCATGCTCACCAACTTCTCCACCGTCTACAAGCGCCTTCAGCGTCTGAAGGAGCTTGAGCTCATCGACTTCGAGGACGTGGCCGCCTCCGGCCTCACCAAGAAGGAGCTCCTGGTTCTCTCCCGCGAGAAGGCCAAGCTGGAGAAGACCCTCGGTGGTATCCGCGAGATGCAGAAGGTGCCGAGCGCCGTCTGGATCGTCGACACCAAGAAGGAGCACATCGCCGTCGGTGAGGCGCGCAAGCTCCGCATCCCGGTCGTCGCGATCCTCGACACCAACTGCGACCCCGACGAGGTCGACTACAAGATTCCGGGCAACGACGACGCGATCCGCTCCGTCACCCTGCTCACCCGCGTGATCGCCGACGCCGTCGCCGAGGGCCTCATCGCCCGTTCCGGTGCCGCCACCGGTGACTCGAAGCCGGGCGAGAAGGCCGCCGGTGAGCCGCTCGCCGAGTGGGAGCGCGACCTGCTCGAGGGCGACAAGAAGGCCGACGCCGAGGTGCAGTCCTCCGCCGAGACCGAGAAGGCCGCGAACGCCGAGGCCCCGGCCGCGGACGCCGAGAAGCCGGCCGAGGTCGCTGCCGAGGCCCCGGCCGCGGACGACGAGAAGTCGGCCGAGGTCGCTGCCGAGGCCCCGGCCGCGGACGCCGAGCAGGCCTGACATCCGTCACGGCTGATGACGGCGGGGGCCGGTGCCACAAGCACCGCCCCCGCCGTTCACCCGTAGATCTTTCAGACTTCGAGAGAGAAACACAGACTCATGGCGAACTACACCGCCGCTGACGTCAAGAAGCTCCGCGAGCTGACCGGCGCCGGCATGATGGACTGCAAGAAGGCGCTCGACGAGGCCGACGGCAACGTCGACAAGGCCGTCGAGGAGCTCCGTATCAAGGGTCAGAAGGGCGTCGCCAAGCGCGAGGGCCGTTCTGCCGAGAACGGTGCCGTCGTCTCCCTCATCTCCGAGGACAAGACCTCCGGCGTTCTGCTCGAGCTGAAGTGCGAGACGGACTTCGTCGCCAAGGGCGAGAAGTTCCAGACCGTCGCCAACACGCTCGCCGCCCACGTCGCCGCGACCTCGCCGGCCGACCTGGCCGCGCTGCTCGCCTCCGAGATCGAGGCCGGCAAGACCGTCCAGGCGTACGTCGACGAGGCCAACGCCAACCTTGGCGAGAAGATCGTTCTGGACCGCTTCGCGCAGTTCACCGGTGGTTACGTGGCTGCGTACATGCACCGTACGATGCCCGACCTCCCGCCGCAGGTCGGTGTTCTGGTCGACCTCGACAAGGGGACCGCCTCGGACGAGGCAGTTGCAGCGGTGGCCAAGGACGTCGCGCAGCACATCGCCGCCTTCGCCCCGAAGTACCTCAACCGTGACGAGGTCCCGGCCGAGACGGTCGAGAACGAGCGTCGTGTCGCCGAGGCCACCTCTCGCGAGGAGGGCAAGCCCGAGGCCGCCCTTCCGAAGATCGTCGAGGGTCGCGTCAACGGCTTCTTCAAGGAGGTCGTCGTCCTGGAGCAGGCGTTCGCCAAGGATAACAAGAAGTCCGTTCAGAAGGTTCTGGACGAGGCCGGTGTCACCCTGAAGCGCTTCTCGCGCATCAAGGTCGGCATCTGAGTCCGTCCGCGAACAACGGTGGACCCCGATAGGGTCTAGTGCAGTCGTCGGCCGCACACATGCCGTACGACCGCAGATCTGACGAGGAGGCCATTGCCGCAGGGGAACACCAGACCCACCGGCAATGGCCTTCTTCGTATGTGTACGAGGAGAATCTCCATGAACAAGGGCGCGGACGCCGCAAAAGGTGACCACAAGCGCGACGACGGCAAGGTGCCCGGACGCTTCATGCTGAAGCTGTCCGGAGAGGCGTTCGCCGGCGGCGGGGGTCTCGGTGTCGACCCCGACGTCGTGCACGCCATCGCCCGGGAAATCGCGGCAGTCGTCCGCGACGGTGCGGAAATCGCGGTCGTCATCGGCGGCGGCAACTTCTTCCGTGGTGCCGAGCTCCAGCAGCGCGGCATGGACAGGGCCCGGTCCGACTACATGGGCATGCTCGGCACGGTCATGAACTGCCTGGCGCTCCAGGACTTCCTGGAGAAGGAAGGCATCGACTCCCGCGTCCAGACCGCCATCACCATGGGGCAGGTCGCGGAGCCGTACATCCCGCTGCGCGCCGTGCGCCACCTGGAGAAGGGCCGCGTCGTCATCTTCGGCGCCGGCATGGGGATGCCGTACTTCTCCACCGACACCACTGCCGCCCAGCGCGCCCTGGAGATCGACGCCCAGGGGCTGCTGATGGGCAAGAACGGGGTGGACGGGGTCTACGACTCCGACCCGAAGACCAACCCCGACGCGGTGAAGTTCGACGCGCTCGAGTACAGCGAGGTGCTCGCCCGCGATCTCAAGATCGCCGACGCCACCGCCATCACGCTCTGCCGCGACAACCAGCTGCCGATCCTCGTGTTCGAGCTGACCGCGACGGGCAATATCGCCCGTGCGGTCAAGGGTGAGAAGATCGGCACGCTCGTGAGTGACCAGGGCACCCGGACCTGAGAACCGGGGGACCTTCCCGGGAAGCGACGGGAGGGTCCGGGGCCTGCGGGGTACACCCCGGTACAGGTCCCGAAGGATGGACAACGGCCTGCCGGTCGGACACCGTGCAGGTGAGGACGCGACGCAGGACCCGCCGGGCCCGAGCAGCCGGGCCCACTCAAGACACGCAGGAGCACGTGGTGATCGAAGAAACCCTCCTTGAGGCCGAGGAGAAGATGGAGAAGGCCGTCGTCGTGGCGAAAGAGGACTTCGCCGCGATCCGTACCGGCCGTGCGCACCCGGCGATGTTCAACAAGATCGTCGCCGACTACTACGGCGCGCTGACCCCGATCAACCAGCTCGCCTCGTTCTCGGTGCCCGAGCCGCGCATGGCCGTCGTGACGCCGTTCGACAAGAGCGCGCTGCGCAACATCGAGCAGGCCATCCGTGACTCGGACCTGGGCGTCAACCCGAGCAACGACGGCAATATCATCCGGGTGAGCTTCCCGGAGCTGACCGAGGAGCGCCGCCGCGACTACATCAAGGTCGCGAAGGGCAAGGCCGAGGACTCCAAGATCTCCATCCGGGCCGTGCGCCGCAAGGCCAAGGAGGCGCTGGACAAGCTGGTCAAGGACAAGGAGTCCGGCGAGGACGAGGTGCGTCGCGCGGAGAAGGAGCTCGACGACACCACCGCGAAGTACGTCGCACAGGTCGACGAGCTGCTCAAGCACAAGGAAGCCGAGCTGCTCGAAGTCTGATGAACGACTCTTCCCGGGGCGCCCCGCAGGGAGCCGGTCGCTGGGGTGCGCCCGAGATGCAGGCGGCTCCGGCGGGTCCTGCATACGATGTACATGACGCCCAGCAGACTCGGCCCATGCCCATCGTGCCGGACGCTCCCGACGCAGGTAGAGACGCTGACGACCGTGATGACCGGGACCAGGGGGCCGCACGCCTGAGCGGCGGCCCCCTGTTTCGTGACGAGAAGCCGCAGGAGCCCATGTCCACCGCGCCACCACCCCCGCAGAAGAAGCGTGCGGGTCGCGATCTGCGAGCCGCCATAGGGGTCGGTGTGGGGCTCGGCGCCGTAATCGTCGCCTCGCTGTTCATCGTGAAGGCCGTCTTCGTCGGTGTGATCGCCGTCGCCGTCGTCGTGGGGCTCTGGGAGCTCACCTCGCGGCTGGAGGAGCGCAAGGGCATCAGGGCGCCGCTCGTTCCACTCGCGGTCGGCGGCGCGGCGATGGTCGTGGCCGGATACGCCCGGGGCGCCGAGGGCGCCTGGGTGGCGGTGGCACTGACCGCGCTCGCGGTGCTCGTCTGGCGGATGACCGAGCCGCCGGAGGGTTACCTCAAGGACGTCACGGCCGGCGTGTTCGCCGCGTTCTACGTACCGTTCCTGGCGACCTTCGTCGCGATGCTCCTGACCGCGGACGACGGGCCGCAGCGGGTGCTCACCTTCCTGCTGCTGACCGTGGTCAGCGACACAGGCGCGTACGCCGTCGGCTGGCGCTTCGGGAAGCACAAGCTCGCGCCGCGCATCAGCCCCGGAAAGACCCGCGAGGGCCTGTTCGGGGCCGTCGCCTTCGCGATGGTCGCCGGCGCGCTGTGCATGCAGTTCCTGATCGACGGCGGTTCCTGGTGGCAGGGACTGCTGCTGGGGCTCGCGGTCGCGGTCAGCGCCACCCTCGGTGACCTGGGCGAGTCGATGATCAAGCGGGACCTCGGCATCAAGGACATGGGCACGCTGCTGCCGGGGCACGGCGGCATCATGGACCGGCTGGACTCGCTGCTGCCGACCGCCCCGGTGGTCTGGCTGCTGCTGGTGCTGTTCGTGGGTTCCGGCTGATTCGCGAGAGCCACCGTCCTGACCTGGGCATTTACGAGTGAGGGTCCGTCGTCCACAGGGCGGCGGGCCCTCATCGTTCTGTCTGCGACACTGGATGAACCATGCCTAAGCCCGGAGAACTCACTTTCGTCGCGCCCCGCGGAGCCAAGAAGCCGCCGCGGCACCTCGCCGACCTCACGCCCGCCGAGCGCAAGGAAGCGGTCGCCGCGATCGGCGAGAAGCCGTTCCGCGCGCAGCAGCTCTCGCAGCACTACTTCGCGCGGTACGCGCACGATCCGGCCGAGTGGACCAACATCCCGGCCGGTTCGCGGGACAAGCTCGCCGAGGCGATGTTCCCCGACCTGATGTCCGTGGTCCGCCACATCAGCTGTGACGACGACACCACCCGTAAGACGCTGTGGAAGCTGCACGACGGGACGCTCGTCGAGTCCGTCCTGATGCGCTACCCGGAGCGGGTGACGATGTGCATCTCGTCCCAGGCGGGATGCGGGATGAACTGCCCGTTCTGCGCGACGGGACAGGCCGGTCTCGACCGAAATCTGTCGACCGCCGAGATCGTCCACCAGATCGTGGACGGCATGCGGGCCCTGCGCGACGGGGAGGTCCCCGGAGGCCCGGCCCGGCTCTCCAACATCGTCTTCATGGGCATGGGCGAGCCGCTCGCCAATTACAACCGGGTGGTCGGCGCGATCCGTCGGCTGACCGACCCGGAGCCGGACGGCCTCGGGCTCTCGCAGCGCGGGATCACCGTCTCCACCGTGGGTCTGGTGCCCGCGATGCTGCGCTTCGCCGACGAGGGTTTCAAGTGCCGCCTCGCCGTTTCCCTGCACGCGCCGGACGACGAACTGCGCGACACGCTCGTCCCCGTGAACACGCGGTGGAAGGTGCGCGAGGTGCTGGACGCGGCGTGGGAGTACGCGGAGAAGTCCGGCCGCCGCGTTTCCATCGAGTACGCGCTGATCCGGGACATCAACGACCAGGCCTGGCGCGGTGACCTGCTCGGCAGGCTCCTCAAGGGCAAGCGGGTGCACGTCAATCTGATCCCGTTGAACCCGACGCCCGGTTCCAAGTGGACCGCCTCGCGGCCCGAGGACGAGAAGGCCTTCGTCGAGGCGATCGCGAGCCACGGGGTGCCGGTGACGGTGCGGGACACCCGCGGCCAGGAGATCGACGGAGCCTGCGGACAGCTGGCGGCGGCCGAGCGCTGAGGCCGGGACGGCCCGTGTAACCTGGGCCTGAAATCAACTTCATATTCCGACAGGGGAGCGCCACAGCGCTGAGAGTGCGGCACCGAGGACAGGTCGGCCGCAGACCCTCTGAACCTCGCCCGGGTCATTCCGGGTAGGAAGTTCGGTCATCAACTCATGCTGTTGCGCCCTGCCCGCATTGCGCGGGCGGGGCCGCGTCTCTTCCTGGCCAAAACCCAGGAGGAATCCACCATGCGCACCACGCGCAGAACCAAGCAGTTCGCGGCGACCGCTGCCGCCGCCGCGCTCGGCGTCACGGCACTGGCCGGATGCGGGAGTTCCGACAAGTCGGCCTCCGGTTCCGGGGGCACGAAGGGCTCCGGCTCGAAGACCGTGACGCTCGTCAGCCATGACTCCTTCAACGCCTCTCCGGACGTGCTCAAGGAGTTCACCGAGAAGACCGGCTACACCGTCAAGGTGCTCAAGAGCGGCGACGCGGGTGTCGCGCTCAACCAGGAGATCCTGACCAAGGGTTCCCCGCGCGGCGACGTGTTCTTCGGCGTCGACAACACCCTGCTCTCCCGTGCCCTGGACAGCGGGCTCTTCACGCCGTACGAGGCGAAGGGCATCGACCAGGTGGCGGCCGACACCCGGCTGGACGCCGCCAAGCACCGGGTCACCCCGATCGACACCGGCGACATCTGCGTCAACTACGACAAGAAGTACTTCGCCGACAAGAAGCTGGCGCCGCCGCGGTCCTTCGACGACCTGGCGAAGCCCGCGTACAAGAACCTCCTCGTCACCGAGAACGCCGCGACCTCCTCGCCCGGCCTCGGCTTCCTCCTCGGCACCGTCGCCACCTACGGCGACAAGGGCTACCAGGACTACTGGAAGAAGCTGAAGAGCAACGGCGTCAAGGTCGTCGACAGCTGGGAGCAGGCCTACAACGAGGAGTTCTCCGGCTCCGCGGGCGGCCGGAAGGCCAAGGCCGACCGGCCGCTGGTCGTCTCGTACGCCTCCAGCCCGCCCGTCGAGGTGCTCTACGCGAAGCCGCAGCCGGCCGAGGCCCCCACCGGCGTCGCCACCGGGACCTGCTTCCGCCAGATCGAGTTCGCCGGCCTGCTGGACGGTGCGAAGAACGAGGCGGGCGGCAAGGCCCTGCTGGACTTCCTGATCAGCAAGAGGTTCCAGGAGGACATGCCGCTCAACATGTTCGTGAACCCGGTCGTCAAGAGCGCGAAACTGCCGGAGCTCTTCATGAAGTTCGGCGCGACGGTCGACAGGCCGACGACGGTCGCCCCCGATCGGATCTCCAAGAACCGTGAGCAGTGGGTCCAGTCGTGGTCCTCGCTCGTAGTGAAGTAGCGAAGACTCCCGTACGCGGATCGGACGCGGGCGGGAAGGATGCGCCCGAGGAGGACGTGCGGCGGCCGCGAGGCGAGGAGCCGCGCGGCTCCTCGGGGCGCGTGGACTCGGTGCGCGCGAAGGCGTGGCGCGGGAGCGCGGTACGGCTCGGCCTGATGGCCGTGCCCGTCGCGTTCTTCGCGCTGTTCTTCGCCTACCCCGTCACCGCCATCGTCGGCCGCGGGCTGAAGGCGGACGGGGTCTGGCAGTTCGGCCGGATCGGCGAGGTGCTGACCCGGCCGGACATCCGTGACGTCCTCTGGTTCACCACCTGGCAGGCGCTCGCCTCGACCGCGCTGACCCTGCTGATCGCGCTGCCCGGCGCCTACGTCTTCGCCCGTTTCGACTTCCCCGGCAAACAGCTGCTGCGGGCGGTCGTCACCGTTCCGTTCGTCCTGCCCACCGTCGTCGTGGGGACGGCCTTCCTGGCGCTGCTCGGACGCGGTGGGTTCCTCGACCAGCTCTGGGGCGTACGGCTCGACACCACCGTCTGGGCGATTCTGCTCGCCCATGTCTTCTTCAACTACGCGGTGGTCGTACGGACCGTGGGCGGATTGTGGTCACAGCTCGACCCGCGACAGGAGGAGGCCGCCCGGGTGCTGGGCGCCGGACGGTTTGCCGCCTGGCGGCGGGTCACCCTGCCTGCCCTGGCACCCGCCGTGGCCGCCGCCGCGCTGATGGTCTTCCTCTTCACCTTCACCTCCTTCGGGGTCGTGCAGATCCTCGGCGGGCCGGGGTACGCCACGCTGGAGGTGGAGATCTACCGGCAGACCGCCCAGTTGCTCGCCCTGCCGACGGCCGCCGTACTGACGCTGGTGCAGTTCGCCGCCGTCGGCGCGATCCTCGCCGTGCACGCGTGGACGGTACGGCGCAGGGAGACCGCGCTGAGGCTGGTCGACCCGGCACAGACCGCCCGCAGGCCGAGCGGTGCCGGGCAGTGGGCGCTCCTCGGCGGGGTGCTGCTGACCGTGCTGCTGCTGGTACTGCTGCCGCTCGGGGTACTGGTGGAACGCTCGCTGGACACTCCGGGGGGTCGTGGCCTGGACTACTACCGTGCCCTGCGGTCCGCGGACGCGGGCGGCGGTACGTTCCTGGTCGCACCGCTCGAAGCGATCGGGAACTCA
Organism: Streptomyces sp. NPDC047515; assembly: GCF_040643055.1. Classification (NCBI taxonomy): domain Bacteria; kingdom Bacillati; phylum Actinomycetota; class Actinomycetes; order Kitasatosporales; family Streptomycetaceae; genus Streptomyces; species Streptomyces sp. NPDC047515. Next base: position 43,827 of record NZ_JBEYTM010000034.1, on the reverse strand, counting down.
CTGCAGTACGCACTGGTCGCGACGGTCATCGCGCTGGTCGTCGGCGGGCTCGCCGCCGCGGCGCTGACCCGGCGGGCCGGGCGGCTCGTCCGCGGCTTCGACGCGTTGCTGATGCTGCCGCTCGGGGTCTCCGCGGTCACCGTGGGCTTCGGTTTTCTGATCACGCTGGACAAGCCGCCGCTGGACCTGCGGACTTCATGGATCCTGGTGCCGCTGGCCCAGGCACTGGTCGGTGTGCCCTTCGTCGTACGGACGATGCTGCCGGTCCTGCGGGCGGTGGACGGCCGGCTGCGGGAGGCGGCGGCGGTGCTCGGGGCGTCCCCGCTGCGGGCCTGGCGGGAGGTCGATCTGCCGTTGGTGCGGCGGGCGTTGCTGGTTGCGGCCGGCTTCGCGTTCGCCGTCTCGCTCGGTGAGTTCGGCGCGACGGTGTTCATCGCACGGCCCGACCGCCCGACGCTGCCGGTCGCGGTGGCCCGGCTGCTGGGGCGCGCCGGGGAGCTCAACTACGGCCAGGCGATGGCCCTGAGCACCATTCTGATGGTGGTCTGCGCTGCCTCGCTGCTGCTGCTCGAACGTATCCGTACCGACCGATCCGGGGAGTTCTAGGGATGCTGACACTGGAATCGGCCACGGTTCGCTTCGGTGAGCGGGCGGCTCTCGACAGGGTGGACCTCGATGTCGCCGAGCACGAGATCGTGTGTGTGCTGGGGCCGAGCGGCAGCGGCAAGTCGACCCTGCTGCGGGTGGTCGCCGGACTGTGTCCGCCGGACGGCGGCCGGGTGCTGCTGGACGGCTCGGACCAGGCCGGGGTGCCGGTGCACCGGCGCGGTCTCGGCCTGATGTTCCAGGACCACCAGCTGTTCCCGCACCGGGACGTCGGTGCGAATGTCGCCTTCGGGCTGCGGATGCGCGGGGTCTCGCGACGGGACCAGGAGCTCAGGGTCGGCGAACTCCTCGGTCTGGTGGGCCTGCCCGGCGCGGAACGCCGGGCCGTCGCCGCGCTGTCCGGCGGTGAGCAGCAGCGAGTGGCCCTCGCGCGGGCCCTCGCCCCGCGGCCGAAACTGCTGATGCTGGACGAGCCGCTCGGCCAGCTCGACCGAGGCCTGCGCGAGCGGCTCGTCGTCGAACTGCGGACGCTCTTCGGGCGGTTGGGTACGACGGTGCTCGCCGTCACGCATGACCAGGGCGAGGCGTTCGCCCTGGCCGACCGGGTGGTGGTGATGCGCGAAGGGCGGATCGCGCAGGTCGGCACCCCGCTGGAGGTCTGGCAGCGGCCGACGTCCGCCTTCGTCGCCCGGTTCCTCGGTTTCGACAACGTGGTGGAGGCGACGGTGTCCGGTACGGCCGCCGACACGGTGTGGGGCAGGATCCCGGTGACCGAGGGCTCGCCGCAGGGGGCGTGCGACCTGCTGGTGCGCCCCGCCGGGGTCCGGATCGGCGCCCCGGACGAAGGGCTGCGCTGCACGGTGGGGACGCGTACGTTCCGGGGCAACCATGTCGCCGTGCGGCTGACGCCGCCGGGCGGTCCGGTCCTGGAGGCGGAGTGTGCGCTGAGGGACGCGCCCGAGGAGGGCGCGACGGTGGGGGTCGGCTTCGACGCGGCGGAGACCGTCGTCCTGCCCGCCGTACTCTGACCGGTCGCGCTGCCGACGCAGGCCGTGGCCGCGTTCACTGGACCGGCCGAGCCGCATCCGGCGGTCCGGCCCTTCCCGGCGTCCGGACCTGCCGGAGCACGCCGGAGGGACGGCGCGTGCCGGGTCGGCGCGGTGGTGTGCGTGCAAGCTGGGGGAGGACACGCGCAAGATCCGGAAGGACTCCGGGAAGGACGGGAACCATGACCGAGTCAGCACGCGAGGGCATCGACATCACCCGCGTCCTCGACGCCCCGCGGGAAGGTGTCTTCGAGGCCTGGACGACGCCCGAGCACTTCGCCGCCTGGTACGGCGGGGACGCCGAGGTCCCGCTCGACCGGGTGTCGATGGACGTCCGGCCCGGCGGGGCCTGGAGCCTGGTCATCGTGGTGCCGGGTACCGAGATGCCCTTCCACGGGGTCTACCGGGAGGTGGTCGCCCCCGAGCGGCTGGCCTTCACGCTGAAGGACGCCACCGCGCCTGCCGACACCGAGGGCGAGACCGTCACCGTCACCTTCACCGATCGCGGCGACAAGTCCACCGAAATGGTCTTCACGCAGCGCGGCGGCAACCTCACGGCCGAGCAGTACGCGGCGGCCGAGGACGGCTGGGACGCCTTCTTCGACGCGCTCGTGACCCGGCTGGCCTCTCTCTGAACCGCCCCGGCCACCGGTCCGCCGGGCAACTGGCCGAGGGGCCTGGCAGCGGTCGCCCACCCGGTGACCGGCGGGGTGACCGAGGGACTGACGGCCCGGCCTCCCGCCGGACGACCGCGGTCCGACGACACGACCTCGCCGAACGCGGCGAGCGACTCGGTCCCGGGTGTGGCAAGGCACTGCCGTCGTCCACCGTCTCCCGGCCGGACGCGCCGGGAGACGGTGGCCTCAGGCCGTCAGCGGCAGTGCCGCCAGCTCGGCGATCAGCCAGGTCAGCGGGGCGAAGACGACCAGCAGGGCGACGGCGCGCAGCGCCGTCGCGAACCGCAGGGCCGAGACCGGGGCGCCGAGCCGCAGCACCGCCTGCGTCGTCCGGGTGCGGTCCTGCCTCGCTTCCAGCGCCGAGGTCAGCAGCGTCGCCGTCGTACAGCCGAGGACGAGCACCGCGCCGAGCGCGGTGAGCGGGCCGAAGGGGCGCGGGTCCGTTCCGTACAGCACGTAGGCGGCGATCATGGCGGAGAGGACGGCACAGACCACTCCGAGCGGCCCGCCGATCCGGCGCGCCTCGTCCATCAGCACCCGGCCGGCCAGCAGGCGCACGGCGCCGGGGCGCACGGCCTGCAGCAGCCGCCCGCAGTGATACGCCAGGCCGGGGCCGGCCATGGCCAGTCCGATCGCCGTCAGCGTCCACCCCGCCAGCACTCCGGCCGGGGTGGCGTCCAGCCTGCCGGGGAGCGGGAGCAGGCTCCGCCCCGTGCCGCCGCTCATGTACGCCTCGACGGCGAGACCGACCGCGGTCAGCGCCACCCCCCACGGCAGCCCGGTCGGGGGCGTCGCCGGAGCGGCCGGCTCGGCCTCCGGCGGGATCTCCGCGGAGGCGCCCTCGTCCCCGGCCGCCGTCGCGACCGGCCGGGTGCGCAGCGCCAGCCCGCTCGCCGTCGCCGCGGCCACCGGGACCAGGGCCAGCAGTACGAGCACGGCCGCGAGCGGCAGCGGGGCGTCCGCGTCGAGCATCCCGGCCGCCGCGCCGTCGAACGGCAGCCCGGACAGATCACCGCGCAGATGCAGGAAGAGCAGCAGCGCCACCATGGACCCGAGCGTGCAGGAGACGGCGGTGGAGACCGCGGCGAGCACGGTGAGCCGCACCGGTCCGAGGCCCACGGCGGACAGTCCGGTGCGCGGCCGGCTACTCGGGTCGGTACGGGCCACCGCGACCGCGAACTGCACGGTGGCGGCCAGCGGGACGAAGCACCACAGCAGCCGCAGCACGGCCCCGGTGGAGTGCGCGGGGTGCGCCGACGCGTAGCCCAGGGCGCCCAGCAGCAGGAAGCCGACTCCGGCGGAGGCGGCCGCGACCAGCAGCCGCCGCATCAGGACCAGTGGGTGGGAACCCCGGGCTAGACGGAGAGCGAGCACGCCGCGCGGCCCTCCGCATCGGATACGGCGGGCAGGGCGACGGTGGTGACGCGGCGACCGTCCAGCAGCGGGACCGTGCGGTCGGCGAGTGCGGCGACCTCCGCGTCATGGGTGGCGAGCACGATGGTGATGCCGTGCGAACGGGCCGCGCTGGTGAGGGTGCGCAGCACATGGGTCCGGTCGGTGCGGTGCAGGGTCGCGGTCGGCTCGTCGGCGAAGATCACCGCGGGTGAGGCGGCCAGCGCGCGGGCCACGGCGATCCGCTGGCGTTGTCCCTGGGGCAGTGTGTGCGGTCGCTTCTTGGCGCACCCGCCGATGTCCAGCCGCTCCAGCCACTCCAGGCCCGTCCGCTTCGCCTCCCGGTGCGAGGCGCCGCGCAGCAGCAGCGGAAGAGCCACGTTCTCCCAGGTGTTCAGCTCCGGCACCAGCTGGGGCTCGGGGGCGATCCAGCCGAACTTGTCGCGGCGCAGTCGCTCGCGCAGCCGGGGGCCCATGGTGTGGACGGGGACGCTGTTGAACCACACCTCGCCCTGCTGGGGCACCAGTTGACCGGAGAGGCAGTGCAGCAGGGTGGTCTTGCCACTGCCCCGAGGGCCGGTCACGGCGAGGATCTCACCGTCCCGGACATCCACGGAGACTCCGCCGAGCGCGGGTGAGCCGTTGTGGGAGTGCTGCAGGGAACGTGCCCAGATCACGTCGTTGTCCGGCGGGGCCACCATGGCGTACACCTCGGTTCAGATCGTAATTCCCGTCCCCCGTACGGGGGAACGAAGAGGGGGCCGATCGGTCACTCGGCACCGTAGGGATTCGAACCGCGGTGTGGGCACAGCACACGGCCCGGATGCACCCCTTCCCACTCGAATGGGCTCATCCGGGCCGTGTGGACCGTATGAAACGACCGGCGGAGGCCGGTCACGTGGTGGTCAAGCGAGGGTCAAGCCCCAGGGGCCGTCCGGTCGCTCACGGCCGGACGGCCCCCGGTCCGCCGACAGGCGGCCGGGCCGTCGACCGGATGCTCGATCCGTGGTCGGACAGCCGGTCGTAGCGTCGGTCAGAGCTTGGTCCACGCCTCGGTGAGGACGGTCCGCAGAATGCCCTCGATCTCGTCGAACGTCGACTGGTCCGAGACCAGCGGCGGCGCGAGCTGGACGACCGGGTCGCCGCGGTCGTCGGCCCGGCAGTACAGGCCGTTGTCGTAGAGCGCCTTGGAGAGGAAGCCGTACAGGACGCGCTCGGTCTCCTCGTCGGTGAAGGTCTCCTTGGTGGCCTTGTCCTTCACCAGCTCGATGCCGTAGAAGAAGCCGTTGCCGCGGACGTCGCCGACGATGGGCAGGTCGAGCAGCTTCTGCAGCGTCGTGAAGAAGGCGTTCTCGTTGTCCAGGACGTGCTGGTTGAGACCCTCGCGCTCGAAGATGTCGAGGTTGGCGAGGCCCACCGCCGCGGAGACCGGGTGGCCACCGAAGGTGTAGCCGTGCAGGAAGGTGTTGTCACCCTCGTAGAACGGCGCGGCGATGCGGTCCGAGACGATGCAGGCACCGATCGGGGAGTAGCCCGAGGTCATGCCCTTGGCGCAGGTGATCATGTCCGGCACGTAGCCGAACTTGTCACAGGCGAACATCGTGCCCAGACGGCCGAAGGCGCAGATGACCTCGTCGGAGACGAGCAGCACATCGTACTTGTCGCAGATCTCGCGCACGCGCTGGAAGTATCCGGGCGGCGGCGGGAAGCAGCCACCGGCGTTCTGCACCGGCTCCAGGAAGACCGCGGCGACGGTCTCCGGGCCCTCGAAGAGGATCTCCTGCTCGATCTGGTCGGCGGCCCAGCGGCCGAAGGCCTCGGGGTCGTCGCCGTGGATCGGGGCGCGGTAGATGTTGGTGTTCGGCACCTTGTGCGCGCCGGGGACCAGCGGCTCGAAGGGGGCCTTCAGGGCCGGCAGGCCGGTGATCGACAGGGCGCCCTGCGGGGTGCCGTGGTAGGCGACCGCACGCGAGATGACCTTGTACTTGGTGGGCTTGCCCTGGAGCTTGAAGTACTGCTTGGCCAGCTTCCAGGCGGTCTCCACGGCCTCGCCGCCACCGGTGGTGAAGAAGACCTTGTTGAGGTCGCCCGGCGCGTAGTCGGCGAGGCGCTCGGCCAGCTCGACGGCCTTCGGGTGGGCGTAGGACCAGACCGGGAAGAAGCCCAGCTCCTGCCCCTGCTTGTACGCCGCCTCGGCGAGCTCGTGACGGCCGTGACCGGCGTTGACCACGAACAGGCCCGACAGGCCGTCGAGGTAGCGCTTGCCTGCGTCGTCGTAGATGTAGGTGCCCTCGCCACGCACGATGGTGGGAACGGGCGCGTTCTCGTAGTCCGACATGCGGGTGAAATGCATCCACAGGTGGTCGTACGCGGTTCGGCTGAGGTCCTTGCTCACGGCTATCGGGTTCCCCACATATAGGTCTGCTTCTTGAGCTTCAGGTACACAAAGCTCTCGGTGGAGCGCACGCCGGGGATGGCCCGGATGCGTTTGTTGATCGTTTCCAGCAGGTGGTCGTCGTCCTCGCAGACGATCTCCACCATCAGATCGAAGGAGCCCGCGGTCATCACCACGTACTCGCATTCGGTCATGGCCGACAGCGCCTCGGCGACGGGATCGAGGTCGCCGTCGACATTGATGCCCACCATCGCCTGCCGCCGGAATCCCACGGTGAGCGGGTCCGTGACGGCGACGATCTGCATCACGCCCTGGTCGAGCAGCTTCTGAACGCGCTGCCGCACGGCCGCCTCGGAGAGGCCGACGGCCTTGCCGATCGCGGCGTACGGACGGCGTCCGTCCTCCTGGAGCTGCTCGATGATTGCGAGGGACACGGCATCGACCGCTGGGGACGATCCGTTCCCTGTCCTGGAGTCTGCGCTGCGACTGGCCACGCACTCACTCTGCACTGGGACTCGTCTGTCTGGCAACCCCAAATCGATGAAATTCGTTGTCTGAGGGTCTTGATCTCACTGAATCCGAAGTTCACGGCGGGTAGGCATGTCGAAAGCGACACCGGAGCGACTACGCTGGTCATCTCATCCACTGGACGTGTCGACAGGAGGGGTGGTTGTGACCACCGAGGTGCGCCGTCTGCGCAACTACATCAACGGAGAATTCCGGGACGCCGCTGACGGGCGGACCATCGACGTGGTCAACCCGGTGACGGAGGAGGTCTACGCGACCTCGCCGCTCTCCGGCCAGGCCGATGTCGATGCCGCGATGGACGCCGCCGCGGCCGCCTTCCCCGCCTGGCGGGACGCCACGCCCGCCGAGCGCCAGAAGGCCCTGCTGAAGATCGCGGACGCCTTCGAGGAGCGCGCCGAGGACCTCATCGCCGCCGAGTCGGAGAACACGGGCAAGCCGATCGAGCTGACCCGTACCGAAGAGATCCCGCCGATGGTGGACCAGATCCGCTTCTTCGCGGGCGCCGCGCGCATGCTCGAAGGCCGCTCGGCCGGCGAGTACATGGAGGGCCTCACCTCCATCGTCCGCCGCGAGCCCGTCGGCGTCTGCGCGCAGGTCGCGCCGTGGAACTACCCGATGATGATGGCCGTCTGGAAGTTCGCCCCGGCGCTCGCCGCGGGCAACACCGTCGTCATCAAGCCGTCCGACACCACCCCGGCGTCGACCGTGCTGATCGCCGAGATCATCGGCCAGATCCTCCCCAAGGGCGTCTTCAACGTCATCTGCGGCGACCGCGACACCGGCCGCGCGATGGTCGAGCACGCGACCCCGGCGATGGCCTCCATCACCGGTTCGGTACGGGCCGGCATGCAGGTCGCCGAGTCCGCCGCCAAGGACGTCAAGCGGGTCCACCTGGAGCTCGGCGGCAAGGCCCCGGTCGTCGTGTTCGAGGACACCGACATCGCCAAGGCCGTCGAGGGCATCTCCGTCGCGGGCTACTTCAACGCGGGCCAGGACTGCACGGCCGCGACCCGGGTCCTGGTCCACGAGTCCATCCACGACGAGTTCGTCACCGCCCTCGCCAAGGCCGCCGCCGACACGAAGACGGGGCAGCCGGACGACGAGGACGTGCTGTACGGCCCCCTCAACAACGCCAACCAGCTGAAGCAGGTCAGCGGCTTCATCGAGCGGCTCCCCGCCCACGCCAGGGTCGAGGCGGGCGGCCACCGGGTCGGCGAGAAGGGCTACTTCTACGCCCCGACCGTCGTCTCCGGCCTCCAGCAGGACGACGAGATCATCCAGAACGAGGTCTTCGGCCCGGTCATCACCGTCCAGAAGTTCACGGACGAGGCCCAGGCGCTGGAGTACGCCAACGGCGTCGAGTACGCCCTGGCCTCCTCGGTGTGGACCAAGGACCACGCACGGGCGATGCGGATGTCCAAGAACCTCGACTTCGGCTGCGTGTGGATCAACACCCACATCCCGCTCGTCGCCGAGATGCCGCACGGCGGATTCAAGAAGTCCGGCTACGGCAAGGACCTCTCCGCGTACGGCTTCGAGGACTACACCCGAGTCAAGCACGTCATGACCTCGATCGAGGACTGACTTTCGGTCCGCTGTCGCGTACGGCCCCGGGCGCGTTCCCGGGGCCGTTCCCGTACCCCGGAACCGGCGACGGCATCGACAGGGTGTGCGGACGGAGCGGCTGCCGCTGGACGGTTGGTCCATTGCCCTCACCGCTGCTCGACCGGCATCCTGCGCAGGTGCGAGCAACCCCGAAGAACCCCATGTCCCGCCGGTCCCTGCTGCGAGCCTTCGGGGCCACGGCAGCCGGTGCCACGCTGGCCGGCTGCGGAGTGCCCGCCGCCTACGTGGCCCCCGGTGACCGCGCCGGACGCGACACCTCCGCGAGCGACCACTCCCTGCACTTCGCGAACTGGCCCCTCTACATCGACACCGATGACAAGAACGCGTCGAAGCGGCCCACCCTCGACACGTTCAGCAAACGCACCGGGATCTCCGTCACCTATACCGAGGAGATCAACGACAACGACGAGTTCTTCGGGAAGATCAGCCCGGCGCTGATGAACCACCAGGAGACCGGCCGGGACCTGATCGTCATCAGCGACTGGATGGCCGCCCGGTTCGTGCGGCTCGGCTGGGTGCAGGAGATGGACCGGGCCAAGCAGCCCAACGTCGCCAAGTACCTGGATCCGCAGCTGCGTTCGCCCGCCTTCGACAAGGGCCGCACGCACAGCGTGCCCTGGCAGTCCGGAATCACCGGCATCGCGTACAACCGCAAGAAGCTCGGCCGCGAGATCAAGCACCTGAGCGACCTGTGGGCGAACGACCTGCGCGGCAAGGTGACGCTGCTGTCCGGGCTCGACGAGTCCTTCGCCCTTCTGATGCAGGGCAACGGCGTCGACATCACCCGCTGGAAGCGGGACGACTTCTACCGGATATGCGACCAGGTGGAGAAGCTGGTGAAGACCAAGCACATCCGCCGCTTCACCGGCAACGACTACATCAAGGACCTGTCGACCGGCGATGTGCTCGCCTGCCAGGCCTACTCCGGCGACGTCATCCAGCTCCAGGCCGACAATCCGGAGATCGAGTTCGTGGTCCCCGAGGAGGGCGCCGAGCTCTGGGCGGAATCGCTCATGATCCCCAACCTCGCCCGCCACAAGCGCAACGCCGAGAAGCTCGTCGACTACTACTACGAGCCGGAGGTGGCTGCGAAGCTGGCGACCTGGGTCAACTACGTCTGCCCCGTCCCGGCCGCCCGCGAGGTGCTGGCCTCCTCCAAGGACGAGGAGACCGCCGCGCTCGCCGAGGACCCGCTGATCTTCCCCGACGACGCGATGCGCCGACGGCTGGCGATCGCCCGCGACATCACGTCCGACGAGCGCACCGAGTTCGCCAAGAAATGGAACGCCGTCGTCGGCCTCTGAGACGGACCGGGGCGGCGTAAAGAGCCGGTGAACACGGGCGTACGCTGCGGACATGAGCGAGCGAAGAGCCCTGCTGAGGCGCATACGCGTGTGGTTGGCCGTCTTTGTCGTGTGTCTGGCGCTGAGCGGGCTGACCGCCTTCCCGCTCGTCCATGAACTCCACTGGGCCGAGGACCTGTTGAGGTCCTCGGCCTCTCCGGTTCCCGAGCACTTCCCGGCCCTGATGGAGTGGATCACCCGAGTCCGCACCGGCCTCGACGAGGCCGACGCGAAGTACCCCTTCGTGCTGTACGGCACCGACTGGCTGGCCTTCGCGCACCTCGTCATCGCGGTCGCCTTCTACGGCCCCTACCGCGACCCGGTCCGCAACATCTGGGTCATCGAGTTCGGCATGATCGCCTGCGCCGGGATCATCCCCCTCGCCCTGATCTGCGGGCCGATTCGCGGCATCCCCTTCTGGTGGTCCGTCATCGACATGTCGTTCGGGGTCTTCGGGGTGATCCCGCTGCTCCTCGTGCGCCGCATGATCAAGCGGCTGGAGGCGCTGCCGCGGACGCCGGACCCGGTGCCCGAACCCGCGGCAGGGGTCTGAGTCACCCGGCCGACGGGGCGCCGAAGGCGGCCACCACGATGTTCATCGCCGTGGCGTTCATGCCCTCGCCCTTCGCGTCCGTCGCATTGACGCTGTATACGAGGGTCCTGGAGAGATCACGGGTGGCCGCGACGGCCGTGTTGTAGCCCCAGCGGCCACCCGTCTTGCCCCAGACCTTGCGCCCGCCCAGCTTCATCACAGACAGGCCCACGCTGTACGCGGCCGGGTCGCCCGTGCCGTACTCGCGCACCGATGCTCCGGGCAGCGTGAACATCTCCTCCAACAGCGGCCCGCGCACCACTTGCCCGCGGAACAGCGCCCGGGTGAAGTGCTCCAGGTCGGCGGTGGTGGAGATCAGGTCACCCGCCGCCCAGGCGTCCGTCGCCCCCCACACCGACACATCGCGCAGCTCACCGGTCCCGCCGGTACCGGTGAAGATCTGGTAGCCGTGGTTGTACGTGCCGCGGATCGTCGGGTCGGTGCCGGGGAAGTACGTGTCCTTCAGGTGCAGAGGCTTCAGGATGCGGCGGGAGACCTCCCCCGCGTAGGTGTGGCCGGTGACCTTCTCGATCAGCAGGCCCGCCACGGTGTAGCCGATGTTGTCGTAGTGCTGCCGCGTACCGGGCGCGAAGTCCGGCTCGTGGGACGTGGCTTCGCGTACCGTGTCCGCCGCGTCGTGCAGGTCGAAGCGGTGCGCGTACCACTCGTCCAGGGTGTCGCCGCCGGAGCCGACGGACGGGATGCCGCTGGTGTGGTTCAGCAGCTGGCGCACCGTGACCTTCCGATAGCTCGCCGGGATCAGCTCCGGCAGGTAGTGCCGGGCCGGCCGGTTCAGATCGAGCTTCCCCGCGCCTGCCAACTGGAGCACGACGGCGGCAGTGAAGACCTTGGTGACAGAACCGGCCCGGAAGCGGCCGTCGGGGTCCGCCGGACGGCCCGACGGGAGGTTGCGCACACCGGAGCTTCCCCGCCAGCTTCCCGCGGTGCCTGCGACCCGCACCAGCGCGGCCGTGGCATCGGCCCTCGGGAGCCCGGCGATCGCCCCCCGCAGAGCCTCGGCGTCCGGGGCCTGCCGGGTGGTCGCGGCGGCGGCCGCCGGGGCATGGCCCGCCGCGAGCGCGGGTCCGGCCGGGCCGGCGGCCATGCCGAGGACCAGAGCGGCTGCGACGACGGTGCGGGAAGTGCGGGCGTTCATGTCGGTGCCTCCTGGGCATGGAATCCGTAACTGCTGCCGGAACCCATCCTGTTGAAACGCGGGACCCCGGCGGATCACCCGGCCGAGCGGTCCTCGCCGGGCGCTCTTCTCACCTGCGCGAGGGAGGCGGCGGGAGACCGTCCCTCCGGCGAGGGAGTGACGACACCGCACTCGTACGCGCAGATGACCGCCTGGATCCGGTCGCGCAGCCCCAGCTTGGACAGCACATTGCCGACATGGGTCTTCACCGTGTGCTCACTGACGACCAGCGCGGCCGCGATCTCCGCGTTCGACAGACCATGGGCCAGGTGCAGCAGGGTTTCGCGTTCGCGCGCGGTCAGCACGTCGAGGCGCGCCGACGGTGGTGCGGCCGGGGCCGCCGGACGCGAGGTGTAGTCGGCGATCAGCCGACGGGCCACCGAGGGCGCCAGCAGCGAGTCCCCGGCGGCCACCACCCGTACCGCATGCACCAGATCGTCGCGGCGGACGTCCTTGAGGAGGAACCCGCTCGCCCCCGCGTGCAGCGCCTCGTAGACGTACTCGTCCGAGTCGAAGGTGGTGAGCATGACCGTCCGGCAGCCGGTCTCCGCGCAGATGGTCCGGCACGCCTCGATGCCGTCCGTGCCGGGCATCCGGATGTCGAGCAGTGCCACGTCGGGCGCCAGCCGGCGTACCGCGTCGACCGCCTCGGCGCCGTCACCCGCCTCGGCCACCACCTCGATGTCCGGCTGCGCGTCCAGGATCATCGCGAAGCCGCTGCGCACCAGCTCCTGGTCGTCGGCCACCACCACACGGATCGTCAACGTGTCACTCCTGTATGCGTGCCCGACTGAGGAATCGTCACCCTGACCCGGAACCCCCGGCCCTCCGGACCGGGGCCGGTGACGGCGGTACCGCCGTGTGCTGCCGCGCGTTCCCGGATGCCGATCAAGCCCATGCCGGTGCCGTTCCCGGAACCGCGGCCGTCATCGGTGATGGTGAGGGTGAGCGCCTGTGCTCCGTACGCCAATTGCACGCAGACCGTTTCGGCGGCCGCGTGTCTGACGACGTTTGTCAGCGCCTCCTGCACGATCCGGTGGACGGTGGTCTCGACAGCCGGACCGAGCGGCCGGGCCGCGCCGGTGACTTCGTACGGGATCTCCAGACCGCTGCCGCGCACCCGCTCGATGAGTCCGGGCAGTTCGGCCAACGAGGGCTGAGGCCGACGCGGCGCATCCGGCGGGCTCTCGTTCTCACGCAGCACGCCCAGCATCCGGCGCAGCTGCGTCATGGCGTCGCGGCCGGTCTCCGAGATCGCGTCGAAGGCCGCCTCGGCGCGTTCCGGCGCGGTACGGACCGCCACCGGTCCGGCCTCCGCCTGCACGATCATCAGGCTCACCGCGTGCGACAGGATGTCGTGCATCTCCCGGGCGATCCTGGCCCGTTCGCGGGCCGCCGCCTGCTCGGCCTCGATCCGGTGGGTCAGCTCCAGCTGCCGGGCCCGGTCCTCCACCGCGTTGAGATAGGCCTCGCGCGTCACGGTGAACCGGCCGAATGCGTAGGCGGCGGAGAACACGAAGAGGGAGAAGAACAGCTCCCGGGCCTCACTGCTTTCGAGTCCGACCGAGAACACCACCGACACGGTCGTGAGCACCCGGATCGCGAGCCGTTTCAGCGGCGAGGAGAGTTCGGCCACCGTGTAGAAGGCCACGAGGCCGGAGTACGGAAGCGGCTGGCCCGGACCGTCGACGGCGAACTTGTACAGGCCACCGGCTGCGAGCACGGCGAGCAGGACCGCGACCGGCGCCCGCCGCCGGGCCACCAGTGGCAGCACGGTCAGCGTGGTCAGTCCGTACGCCGCCCACGTCGCTTCCGGCAGCTCCGGGGCGCGTGGGACGACGAACGGCATGGTCACCGCGGCCTGCACCAGCAGCGCGACGGTGAGGTCGACGGCCCGGGGACCGACGCTGCGTGGCCCCCGGGCGCAGTCCCGCATCCCCCGTATGCCCACTACGGCTTCCGGGCCACCGCGCCGAACTGGGCGACCTCAGCCGCGCCGGGCTCCGCGCGCCAGCGCGCGCAGGACACGATGCCCGGCTCCACGAGTTCGAGCCCGGTCAGGAACGAGGCGAACTCCGACCGGCTGCGCGCGGTGATCGCAGGGGTGGCGTTCTCGTTCCAGAACCGCATCGCCGCCTCGTTGCCCTCGCCGCCCAGTTCCAGCGTGGGATGGGTCAGTACCAGATGGCTGCCGGACGGCATCGCGTCCATCAGCTTCCGCACGATGTCCCGCGCTTCGCCGGTGTCGAGGACGAAGTTGAGGATGCCGAGCAGCATGACCGCGACCGGCTTCTTCAGGTCCAGCGTCGGCTCGACGGCCCACAGGATCTCCTCCGGGCGGTGGGCGTCCGCGTCGATGTACTCGGTCGCGCCCTCGGGCGAGCTGGTGAGCAGCGCGCGGGCGTGCGCCAGCACGATCGGGTCGTTGTCGACGTAGACGACGCGGGAGTCGGGCGCGGTGTGCTGGGCGACCTCGTGCGTGTTGTCGGCGGTCGGCAGGCCGGTGCCGATGTCCAGGAACTGGCCGATCCCGGCCTCCCCGGCCAGATACCGGACGGCTCGTCCCAGGAACGCCCGGTCGGCGCGCGCCACTTCGCCGATGCTCGGATACATGCCGGTGACCTGGTCGCCGACCGCACGGTCCACGGGGTAGTTGTCCTTGCCGCCGAGCCAGTGGTTCCAGACCCGCGCGTTGTGGGCGATGTCGGAACGGATGCGGTCGGGGGCGGGGGTGGTGTGCTCTTCGGTCACGTCTCTGCTCCTCTGGCTGCGGGCGCCTGGCATCACGGCGGATGCGGCGCGGTCCATGATGCCGGACCGATCAAGCGGGGCCGGTGGCCGAGGAGTTGCCGAGGACCGCGCGCAGGGCGTCGATCCGGTTGGTGGTGATCGAGTCGACCCCCTGGCGGACGAGGCGGCGCATGGTGCGCCTGGTGTCGACGGTCCAGACCGAGACCAGCAGCCCGTCCGCGTGGAGACGGTCCGTCAGCTCGCGGTCCACCAGACCGAACCGGTAGTTCAGCCACCGCGGCCTGACCGCGTCGAGCAGCACGGCGCGCGGCGGCGCGAGCGTCGTCCAGGTCAGGGCGATCTCGGCGGAAGGGTCGGCGGCGCGCACCCGCAGCATGGCATCGGCGCCCGCGCAGTAGTACGCCCGCTCGCCGGCCCCGCACTCGCGCACCACAGCGACGGCCCTGCGCACGGAGTCGTCGGTGGAGTGGGGCAGATCGACCATGACGCGGTGCGCCCCGGCGGCGAGCAGCGCCTCGCGCAGTGTGGGCACACCGCCCCGGGTCAGCTCGTCGAGCTCCTTGTGGGTCAGCCCGTCGAGCCGCAGGTCGTGGCCCCACAGCCGCTTCAGTGTGGCGTCGTGCAACAGCACCGGCACGCCGTCGCGGGTGACCCGGACATCGACCTCGACCGCGTCCGCCCCCCGTTCGAGAGCGGAGCGGATCGAAGGGAGCGTGTTCTCGCGGACACGATAGGGATCCCCGCGGTGGGCTACGGCGGTGACAGTGGTGGCCATGGGGCCATTGTCACCACCGGGGTCAGCGGCCCGCGCGTTCCAGCCAGTTCGCCGTGTACGTGTCGATCTCGGCGGCCAGGGTCCGCTTGCCGGCCGCGTCGAGGTACGACGCCTCGACCGCGTTCTTCGCCAGCGCCGCGAGACCGCGCTCGTCCAGGCCGAGGAGGCGGGCGGCCACGCCGTACTCGTTGTTGAGGTCCGTGCCGAACATCGGCGGGTCGTCACTGTTGATGGTGACCAGGACCCCGGCTTCCACCATCTCCTTGACGGGGTGCCGCTCGATATCGGTCACCGCGCGGGTCGCGATGTTCGAGGTCGGGCAGACCTCCAGCGGGATGCGGTGCTCGGCGAGGTGGGCCAACAGCTTCGGGTCCTGGACGGAGTTGGTGCCGTGGCCGATGCGCTCGGCGCGCAGATGGGTCAGCGCGTCCCAGACGGTCTGCGGCCCGGTCGTCTCCCCGGCGTGCGGCACGGAGTGCAGGCCCTCGGCGATGGCCCGGTCGAAGTAGGGCTTGAACTGCGGGCGTTCCACGCCGACCTCCGGACCGCCGAGCCCGAACGAGACGAGACCCTCGGGCCGCAGGTCCACGGCGAGCCGGGTGGTCTCCTCGGCCGATTCGAGCCCGGCCTCGCCGGGAATGTCGAAGCACCAGCGCAGGACGACCCCGAGCTCGGCCTCGGCGGCCTTGCGGGCGTCCTCTATCGCCTCCATGAACCCCTGCTCCGGGATGCCGCGCCGGGTCGAGCTGAACGGGGTGACGGTCAGCTCCGCGTAACGGATGTTCTGCCGGGCCATGTCACGGGCGACCTCGAAGGTCAGCAGCCGGACGTCCTCCGGGGTGCGGATCAGGTCCACGACGGAGAGGTACACGTCGATGAAGTGACCGAAGTCGGTGAAGGTGAAGTAGTCGGCCAGCGCCTCGGGGTCGGTGGGCACTTTGGAGTCGGGGTGGTGCGCGGCCAGCTCGGCGACGATACGGGGCGAGGCCGAGCCGACGTGGTGGACGTGCAGTTCGGCCTTGGGCAGCCCCGCGATGAACGGGTGCAGATCGGGCATCGGATTCTCCGGAGGCGTGGGCGGTGCGGGTGCCGGCACGGTCGGCCGGGCAGCGGACGGGGATCATCGTAGGCCGGGGCCTGCGGAGCGCGGACTGGCCGTAGCATGACGGGACCACGATGGGGGAGGCCCATGTCAGACAACACAGAGCAGCCCGCGGGCGGGGCCGCGCCGCGCGATCCGTGGGCTCCGCCGGACAGCAGGGTGCCACTGGAGAAGCCGGCCGGCGATCCCCGGCCGCCTGCTGTGCACGATCAGCGGACGGTGACGTCGATGCCGGGCGTCGGGGACAGCCCCGCACCGGCCGCGGCACCGGGATTCGGCGCACCGGAGCAGACCGGGCCGGTGCCCGGCCCGGGCCCCGCGTTCGGCGCCGGGGAGGTACCGCCACCGCCCGTCGCACCGAACGGACCGGGCCAGCCGGCCCCGCCGGTCGCGGGGCAGTACGGCTACCCGGCCGCACCGGCCCCGCAGTACGGCGGCTACCCGGGCTACCCCGGCTACGGCCAGACGGCCTGGGGCGGCCCGGCGCCCGCGAACGGCCTCGGCATCGCCGCGATGGTGCTCGGCATCATCGCGGTCGCGGGGTTCTGCATGTGGGGCCTGGGGGTCATTGTCGGTGTCCTCGCGCTGATCTTCGGCATCATCGGCCGCGGTCGGGTCAGGCGGAACGAGGCGACCAACGGCGGCATGGCGCTCGCCGGAATCATCCTCGGATCGATCGGGATCGTCATCAGCGGGGCGTTCCTCGCACTCATGATCTGGGGCATAGCGAGCGGCGACTTCGAGGAGGGCGGCACGACCGGCGACCAGACCGTCTACGAGGAGCCCTACGCGTCGTAGCCGTCGGTGTATCGCACCCTGTAGTAACGGCAGCAGTCCCCACCCGAGGGCCGGGTGGTCCGGAGTCCGGACCACCCGGCCCTCGGGCATCCGGCCGGCTCATGCGGCGCGCAGCTGTGCCCGCGCGTCCATCAACGCGAAGCCCAGCAGATTCAGCCCCCGCCAGGTCGCCGGATTCTCCGCACGCGGGTCGTCCGCCGCCAGCCCTATGCCCCAGATCCGGTCCATGGGGCTCGCCTCGACCAGGACCCGGTCCCCGGTGTTCAGCAGGAACTCCCGCAGCTCCGGATCGCCGCCGAACTTGTGGACGCTGCCGGCCACCACCAGGCCGTACCGCTCGCGCACCCACACCGCCTCGTCGAAACCCCGGACCAGCCGCCCCACCTTCTTCGCCTGGGCCGGGCTCTTCGCCGACACCGCCCGCTCCTGCGACTCCGCGTCGCCGAAGAGCCGTGCCTTGGAGGCCATCATCCAGTGCTCGGCCGAGGCGTACGTCACGCCGTCGACCGTGAAGGGCGCCGGCCACCACTGACTGAGGCAGCTCGCACCGATGCGGCCGTCGGGCCGCGGGCGGTGCCCCCAGAAGCGCAGATACTTCACCTTCTCGCCGCGCCCGGTCCGCGCCAGGAGATCGTCCATGTGTTCCATGACACGCGAGTCTGGCATCCGCCACGGACACTCCGTACGGGGAATTCCGCGCCGACGCGACACATGGTCGAAGGATTCCGTTGCGTAACCAAAAGGCAACAACGGAATCACTTGTTGGGGTCGATCCCCTCTGTCAGGATCGGCACTCAAATCGAGTAGAGACTACGCCGCCCCGCATTCCGGGGAACGCGGCGGAGGAGAGCGTCATGGGCAACGGCATCCAGGTGCGGGACCGCTTCGCGGACGGCGCACAATACATCGGCGGAAAGCTGCGGTCCGGTACATCGGGACGTCACCACGACGTGGTGAACCCGGCAACGGGCGAGACCGTCTACACCTACGAGCTGGCGGGCACCGCCGACGTCGACGCGGCGGTCGCCGCCGCACGCGAGGCCTTCCCCGGCTGGTCGGGCGCGACTCCGGCCGAGCGGGCCGAGGCGATGCACCGCTTCGCCGCCGTCCTCGCCGAGCAGGCCGACGACTTCGCGTACGTCGAGTCCCTCCAGTGCGGCAAGCCGATCAAGCTCTCCACCGAGTTCGACGTGCCCGGCACCGTCGACAACACCTCTTTCTTCGCGGGCGCCGCCCGCCATCTGGAGGGCAAGTCGGCCGCCGAGTACGACGGCGACCACACCTCGTACGTACGCCGTGAGGCGATCGGCGTCATCGGCTCCATCGCGCCCTGGAACTACCCGCTCCAGATGGCCGCCTGGAAGGTCCTCCCGGCCGTCGCCGCGGGCAACACGATCGTGTTGAAGCCCGCCGAGATCACCCCGCTCACCTCGCTGATGTTCGCCCAGGCGGCCACCGCGGCAGGCATCCCGGACGGTGTGATCAACATCGTCACCGGCGCGGGCAAGGACGCCGGGGAGCATCTCGTCGGCCACCCGGACGTCGTCATGACCTCGTTCACCGGCTCCACCGCCGTCGGCAAGCGGGTCGCGGAGATCGCCACCTCCACCGTCAAGCGGCTCCACCTCGAACTCGGCGGCAAGGCCCCCTTCGTGGTCTTCGACGACGCCGACCTCGATGCCGCCGTGCACGGAGCGGTCGCCGGAGCGCTCATCAACACCGGCCAGGACTGCACCGCCGCCACCCGCGCCTACGTCCAGCGCCCGCTGTACGACGCCTTCGTGCAGGGCGTCGCCGCGCTGATGGAGACCGTCCGGCTCGGCGACCCCTTCGACCCGTCGACCGACCTCGGCCCGCTGATCAGCCACGCCCAGCGGGACCGGGTCGCCGGATTCGTCGAGCGCGCCCGCGCGTACGCCACCGTCGTGACCGGTGGCGAGGCCCCGGGCGGCGCGCTGGCGGACGGTGCCTACTACCGGCCGACCCTGGTCGCGGGAGCCGCCCAGGACAGCGAGATCGTCCAGTCAGAGATCTTCGGCCCGGTCCTGGTCGTGCTGCCCTTCGACACGGACGACGAGGGCATCCGCCTCGCCAACGACACCCCCTACGGACTCGCCGCGTCTGCCTGGAGCCGCGATCTGTACCGGGCGAACCGCGCCACGCGTGAGATCAAGGCCGGCTGCGTCTGGGTCAACGACCACATTCCGATCATCAGCGAGATGCCGCACGGCGGATACAAGGCCAGCGGCTTCGGCAAGGACATGTCGTCGTACTCCTTCGAGGAGTACACGCAGATCAAGCACGTCATGTACGACAACACCGCGGTCGCCCGCAAGGACTGGCACCGCACGATCTTCGGGGACCGATAACCCGGCCGACCCCGGCCACACCCACCCGAAAGGGCAACGCGCATGGAGCAGTACGAGCCCGAGCGCCTCTCCGCGGCCCAGCTGGCCGCGATGCGGCGCAGCCTGACCAGTGGCCGGGGCGCCCTGACCCGCCGATCGCTGCTTCGCGCCTCCGGCCTGGGGGCGCTCGCGATCGGCGGGCTGGGCACGCTGAGCGCCTGCGGCATCCCGCCCGCGAAGCGGGAGGGGGATGCCGCGGCGGCCTCGGACGACCACTCGGCCCAGGAGAAGCAGGTCAACTTCTCCAACTGGACCGAGTACATGGACGTCACCGACGACGGCAAGCACCGGCCCACCCTGGAGGCGTTCACCGAGCGCACCGGGATCCAGGTCAAGTACACCGAGGACATCAACGACAACGTCGAGTTCTTCGGCAAGATCAAGCCGCAGCTCGCGGCCGGCCAGGACACCGGCCGCGATCTCATCTGCGTCACCGACTGGCTGGCCGCCCGCATCGTCCGCCTCGGCTGGGCGCAGAAGCTCGACCCCTCGAACCTGCCGCACGCCTACGCCAACCTCTCGGGCCAGTTCCGCTCCCCGGACTGGGACCCCGGCCGCGCCCACTCGTACCCCTGGGCGGGCATCCCCACCGTCATCGCCTACAACTCCAAGGCGACCGGGGGCCGCAAGGTCGACTCCGTCAGCCAGCTGCTCGACGACCCGAAGCTCAAGGGGCGCGTCAGCTTCCTCTCGGAGATGCGCGACTCCATCGGGATGACCCTGCTCGACATGGGCAAGGACCCCGGCCATTTCACCGACGCCGACTACGACGCCGCGATCGGCCGGCTCCAGAAGGGCGTCGACAAGAACCAGATCCGGCGCTTCACCGGCAACGACTACACGGCCGACCTCGACAAGGGCGACATCGCCGCCTGCGTCGCCTGGGCGGGCGACATCATCCAGCTCCAGGCCGGCAACCCGGACATCAAGTACGCCATCCCGGCCGCCGGTTACGTCATATCCAGCGACAACCTGCTCGTCCCGGTGAAGGCCCGGCACAAGACCAACGCCGAGAAGCTCATCGACTACTACTACGAACCGCCGGTCGCCGCCAAGCTCGCCGCGTACATCAACTTCGTCTGTCCGGTCGACGGGGTCCGCGACGAACTGGCCAGGATCGACCAGGCGATGGCCGACAACGTCCTGATCCTTCCGGACAAGAAGATGGCGGCCAAGTCGCGAGCCTTCCGGTCCCTGACCGCCGAGGAGGAGACGGCGTACGAAGAGAAGTTCGCCAAGCTCATCGGCGCCTGACCACCTCGCCCTTCCTCCACGACCTCCCCTGACACCACTGGAACTGCGACCCATGACACAGCAGCAGACAGGCGGCGACGTCCGCCTCACCGGGATCAGCAAGACGTACGGCTCCTTCGCCGCCGTCCAGCCGCTCGATCTGACCGTTCCGCAGGGCTCCTTCTTCGCGCTGCTCGGCGCGTCGGGCTGCGGCAAGACCACCACCCTGCGCATGATCGCGGGCCTGGAGGAGGCGACCACCGGCACCGTCTCGCTCGGCGGCCAGGACATCACCGACCTGCCCCCGTACAAGCGGCCCGTCAACACGGTCTTCCAGAGTTATGCGCTCTTCCCGCACCTCGACATCACCGAGAACGTCGCCTTCGGCCTGCGCCGGCGCGGCATCAAATCGGTGAAGAAGCAGGTCGACGACATGCTGGAGCTCGTCCAGCTCGGTGACTTCGCCAAGCGCAAACCGCACCAGCTCTCCGGCGGCCAGCAGCAGCGCGTCGCCGTCGCCCGCGCCCTGATCAACCACCCGCAGGTGCTCCTGCTCGACGAGCCGCTCGGCGCCCTCGACCTCAAGCTGCGCCGCCAGATGCAGTTGGAGCTCAAGCGCATCCAGACCGAGGTCGGCATCACGTTCATCCATGTCACCCACGACCAGGAGGAGGCCATGACCATGGCCGACACCGTCGCGGTGATGAACGGGGGCCGGGTCGAGCAGCTGGGCGCCCCCGCCGATCTGTACGAGAACCCGAAGACGACCTTCGTCGCCAACTTCCTCGGCACGTCGAACCTGATCGAGGGCGAGATCGTCGCCGCGGACCCGGAGGTCGTCGTGGCGGTCGGCGGCGGAAAGCTGCGGCTGCCCACCGAACGATGTACGGCCCCCACCGCGAACGGCGGCAAGCTGCTGCTCGGCGTGCGCCCGGAGAAGATCTCGCTCGCGCACGCCGACGACGCGGACTCCATAGTCGACGGCCGCAACCGGGTCACCGGCCGGATCGTGGATTCCAGCTTCATCGGAGTGTCCACGCAGTACGTGGTGGAGAGCCCGGCCGGCAAGGCGCTGCAGGTCTACGAGCAGAACGTCGAGCGGGATGCCCGGCTCGCCCCCGGCGCCGAGGTGGTCCTGCACTGGAACCCGGCGCACACGTTCGGCCTGGACGCCGCTCAGGACATCGACGCCGGTGTGGAGACGGTGGAGGACGCGGCGTGACCGTCACCGAGGCGCCCCCCGCCGCGCCCACCGCCGAGCCGAAGGTGCGCAAAGCCTCCACCCGCAAGCGCCTCGTTCCTTACTGGCTGCTGCTCCCCGGCATTCTGTGGCTCGTCGTCTTCTTCGCGCTGCCGCTGATCTACCAGGCGTCGACCTCCGTACAGACCGGATCCCTGGAGAAGGGATTCGAGGTCACCTGGCACTTCCAGACGTACTGGGACGCGCTGAAGGACTACTACCCGCAGTTCGTCCGTTCCCTGCTGTACGCGGGCACCGCCACGATCCTGTGCCTGCTGCTGGGCTACCCGCTCGCGTACCTCATCGCCTTCAAGGCCGGCCGCTGGCGCAATGTCGTCCTCGTGTTGGTCATCGCGCCGTTCTTCACCAGCTTCCTGATCCGTACGCTCGCCTGGAAGACGATCCTCGCGGACGGCGGCGCGGTCGTCGACGTCCTGAACACCCTGCACATCCTGGACGTCACCAGCTGGCTCGGCTGGACCGAGTCGAACCGGGTCCTGGCCACACCGATGGCGGTGGTCTGCGGTCTCACGTACAACTTCCTGCCGTTCATGATCCTGCCGCTCTACACCTCGCTGGAGCGGATCGACGGCAGACTGCACGAGGCGGCCGGCGATCTGTACGCCACGCCCGCCACCACCTTCCGCAAGGTGACCTTCCCGCTCTCCATGCCGGGTGTCGTCTCCGGAACGCTGCTGACGTTCATCCCGGCCAGCGGCGACTACGTCAACGCGGAACTGCTGGGCTCCACCGACACCAAGATGGTCGGCAGCGTCATCCAGACCCAGTTCCTGCGCGTCCTCGACTATCCGACGGCGGCCGCGCTCTCCTTCATCCTCATGGCGGTCGTCCTGATCATGGTCACCGTCTACATCCGCCGCTCCGGGACGGAGGACCTGGTCTGATGCCCGTACTGCGCTGGATCCGCCGGAATCTGATCGTCATCGCGGGTCTGCTGACCCTCGCCTACATGATCCTTCCGAACATCGTCGTGATGGTGTTCTCGTTCAACAAGCCGAAGGGGCGCTTCAACTACGCCTGGCAGCACTTCTCGCTTGACGCCTGGAAGGACCCCTGCGGCGTCGCCGACATGTGCGGCTCGCTCTCCCTGTCCCTGCAGATCGCCACCTGGGCCACCATCGGCGCGACCGTCCTCGGCACGATGATCTCCTTCGCGCTGGTCCGCTACCGCTTCCGGGCGCGCGGCGCGATCAACTCGCTGATCTTCCTGCCGATGGCGATGCCCGAGGTCGTCATGGCGGCCTCGCTGCTCACGCTCTTCCTCAACATGGGCGCGCAGCTGGGCTTCTGGACGATCCTCATCGCGCACATCATGTTCTGCCTGAGCTTTGTCGTGACGGCCGTCAAGGCACGTGTGATGTCGATGGACCCGCGCCTGGAGGAGGCCGCCCGCGATCTGTACGCGGGTCCCGTGCAGACCTTCCTGCGGGTGACGCTGCCGATCGCCGCCCCCGGAATCGCGGCGGGAGCGCTGCTGGCCTTCGCGCTCTCCTTCGACGATTTCATCATCACCAATTTCAACGCGGGCTCCACCGTGACCTTCCCCATGTTCGTCTGGGGATCGGCACAGCGCGGCACGCCCGTGCAGATCAACGTCATCGGTACGGCGATGTTCATCATTGCGGTACTGGTGGTTGTCGTCGGTCAGCTCATCGCGAACCGGCGCAAGAACACCGCACGATAGAAAGCCCTGAAGGAGTTGGAAACCATGGCCCCAGCTGCCATGCGTACTGCTGCACAATCACTCTCCGACGCCAAGCCGGTCTCGTTCTGGCTGGACGACCCCGACAAGCCCGACGCGCTCCCCGCGCTCACTGGCGACGAGCACTGCGATCTCCTCGTCATCGGCGGCGGCTACAGCGGGCTGTGGACCGCGCTGATCGCCAAGGAACGCGACCCGGAGCGGGACGTCGTACTGATCGAGGGTCACGAGGTGGGCTGGGCAGCCTCGGGCCGCAACGGCGGATTCTGTGCCGCTTCCCTCACCCATGGCCTGCCCAACGGTCTGGAGCGCTGGCCGGACGAGATCGCGAAGCTGGAGGAGCTGGGCGAACGGAATCTCGACGCCATCGAGGCCGCCGTCGCCCGCTATTCCATCGACTGCGAATTCGAGCGGACCGGCGAAATCGATGTCGCCACCCAACCGCATCAGCTCGAAGAGCTCCAGGAATGGCACCAGGAGGCCGAAAAGCTCGGCTTCACCGGGCTGGAATTCCTGGACCGGGACGCGGTGCGTGCCGAGGTCGACTCACCCACATTCCTGGGCGGTCTCTGGGACCGGCGCGGGGTCGCCATGCTGCATCCCGCCAAGCTGGCCTGGGGCCTGAAGCGGGCCTGTCTCGATCTCGGGGTGCGGATGTACGAGCACACCCGCGGCCTCGAACTGGCCAGGTCCACCACCTCGATGGCGGTCCGCACGCCGTACGGGAGGGTCTTCGCACGCCGTGTCGCCCTCGGCACGAACATCTTTCCGTCCCTGGTCAAGCGGGTACGCCCGTACACCGTGCCGGTCTACGACTACGCGCTGATGACCGAACCGCTCACCGCCGACCAGCTCGCCTCGATCGGCTGGAAGAACCGGCAGGGGCTGGGTGACAGCGCCAATCAGTTCCACTACTTCCGGATCTCGGCCGACAACCGGATCCTGTGGGGCGGCTATGACGCGATCTATCCGTACGGGGGCCGGCTGAGTGCCGATCTCGATCAGCGTCCGGAGACCTTCCTCAAGCTCGCGGGCCAGTTCTTCGACTGTTTCCCGCAGCTCGCCGGGGTCCGCTTCAGTCACGCCTGGGGCGGGGCGATCGACACCTGTTCGCGCTTTTCGGCATTCTTCGGTACGGCCTATCAGGGCCGGGTCGCCTATGCCGCCGGATACACCGGGCTCGGCGTCGGAGCCACCCGTTTCGGGGCGGATGTGATGCTCGATCTGCTGGCCGGCGAACAGAATGAGCGGACCACTCTGGAAATGGTCCGCAGCAAGCCGATGCCCTTCCCGCCGGAACCCTTCGCCTGGACCGGGATCGAACTCACCAAGAGGTCCCTGGCCAGGGCGGACGACAACGGCGGGCACCGCAACCTGTGGCTGCGGACGATGGACCGGCTGGGGCTCGGCTTCGACAGCTGAGCACGGACCGGTGTGATGTGACCCGGGTCACTGCCAACTGGTGGCCCGAAGTTGCGTAATGGATCACCGCCACCCCTCTCTCCCGTGTGAACGCACCGGCAGCGCATGGCCGGTGCACACGGGAACGGAGGCCGGTCATGGCTGGCGCGGAGGTCAAAGCAGCAGTCGAGTGGCTCGCATCGGTGGCACCGGATCCGGATGCCTGTCGGTGGGAGTGGGAGCGCAATCCCCGAGGGGTCGCGCTCCTTCCCGCCGGCCAGCGCTGGGACGTACTGATTCTCCCGGGGGAGCTGGGCCATCCCGCGCTCGATGTGCTCACCCGGCTCGTCGACCGGCCCGGACCGGTCCTCTCCGATCCGGGCGAAGCCCGCATGGGCTTCTTCGTGGCCCCGGGCACCGCCGGCCGCTGGGTCGGCACCGGCGTACGGGGAGCGGGGCAGGGGACGTGGATCGTGGTGCCGCACCCAGGGCGGGAGGCCACAGGCGCGGCGCGCTGGCTGATCCCGCCGGACGGCTCGGGCACGCTCAACGACGCGGCGCTCCTGGAGCTCGCGATGCATGAGGCGGCAGCCGCACGGGCCGGGATGCGCGAGGGCTGACGGGGGCCGGTGGGGCCCGGGAACGAGGGACATCGAGGGCGAGGGCGGCCGGGGCCGGCGGTCGGCGCCCGCCGACGGCCGGACCCGGGCCGCGGGCAGGAAGCGGCGGAGCGGACGGGGACCCCGGTGCGGCCGGGCCACTGACAGAGGTCTTGACAACCCGATTGGTCTGGACCATGTTGTGGCCGCCGCACTCGATTCCCCCATGTACGGAGGCCGTTGTGGAACGCACGGGACCCCCCGCCCGATTTACCGGAATTCTGGCCGCCTTCTCGGCCGCCCTGCTCGCCGCCGGCGGCCTCGCCGCCACCGCGCCGTCCGCCGCCGCCGCGGACTCCGATCTGGCGCGCAACGGCGGCTTCGAGGCGGGCCTGGACGGCTGGAGCTGCACCGGCGGCAGCGGAGCCGTCGTCAGCACGCCCGCGCACAGCGGCACTTCGGCGCTGAAAGCGACCCCGGCCGGCAGCGACAACGCCAAGTGCTCCCAGTCCGTGACGGTCAGGCCGGACTCCACGTACACGCTGAGCGCCTGGGTGCAGGGCAGTTACGTCTACCTCGGCGCCGACGGCACCGGCACGACCGACGTGTCCACCTGGACGCAGTCGGCGTCCGACTGGAAGCAGCTGACCACCACGTTCAGGACCGGCCCGGCCACCACCTCCGTGAGCGTCTACACCCACGGCTGGTACGGCACCCCCGCCTACTACGCCGACGACCTCACCCTGGTCGGACCGGGCGGCGACCCGGTCGCGCTCCCGGCCGTCCCCACCGGGCTGAAGGCCGGCGCGGCCACCGCCTCCTCGGTCGACCTCTCGTGGACCGGTTCCTCGGGGGCCACCGGCTACAACGTCTACCGGGGCGGCACGAAGGTCCTCTCGGTCACCGGCACCTCCGCGACCGTCACGGGGCTGGCCGCCTCGACCGCGTACAGCTTCCAGGTCGCCGCGACCAACTCCGCCGGTGAGTCCGCCAAGTCCGCCGCGGTCCTGGCCACCACCACGGCGGGTGGGGGCGGCGGCACCGGCGGCGGCCTGCCCGCGCACGCACTCGTCGGCTACCTGCACTCCAGCTTCGCCAACGGCTCCGGCTACACGCGCATGGCGGACGTGCCCGACTCCTGGGACGTCATCGACCTCGCCTTCGGCGAACCGACCTCGGTCACCTCGGGCGACATCCGCTTCTCGCTCTGCCCGGTCACGGAGTGCCCGAACGTCGAGTCCGTGGCCGAGTTCAAGGCGGCCATCAAGGCCAAGCAGGCCGCGGGCAAGAAGGTGCTGATCTCCATCGGCGGTCAGAACGGCCAGGTGCAGCTCTCCACCACCGCCGCCCGCGACACCTTCGTCTCCTCGGTCAGCAAGATCATCGACGAGTACGGTCTCGACGGCCTCGACATCGACTTCGAGGGCCACTCTCTCTCGCTGAACACCGGCGACACCGACTTCCGCAACCCCACCACCCCGGTCATCGTCAACCTGATCTCCGCGGTGAAGACCCTCAAGGCCACGTACGGCGACAAGTTCGTCCTCACCATGGCCCCCGAGACCTTCTTCGTACAACTCGGCTACCAGTACTACGGCTCGGGCCCCTGGGGCGGCCAGGACCCCCGTGCCGGTGCCTACCTCCCGGTCATCCACGCGCTGCGCGACGACCTGACCCTGCTGCACGTCCAGGACTACAACTCGGGCTCCGTCATGGGTCTGGACAACCAGTACCACTCGATGGGCGGCGCGGACTTCCACATCGCCATGACCGACATGCTGCTCGCCGGATTCCCGGTGGCTGGGGACCAGGCCAGGATCTTCCCGGGGCTCCGTCCCGACCAGGTCTCCATCGGCCTGCCGGCCTCCACCCAGGCGGGCAACGGCTACACCGCGCCCGCCGAGGTGACCAAGGCGCTGAACTGCCTGACGAAGAAGACCGACTGCGGTTCGTACGCCACCCACGGGACATG
Source organism: Streptomyces sp. NPDC047515 (assembly GCF_040643055.1). Lineage (NCBI taxonomy): Bacteria > Bacillati > Actinomycetota > Actinomycetes > Kitasatosporales > Streptomycetaceae > Streptomyces > Streptomyces sp. NPDC047515. Next base: position 16,425 of record NZ_JBEYTM010000034.1, on the reverse strand, counting down.
GCCGGGGCTGCGGGGACTCATGACGTGGTCGATCAACTGGGACCGCTTCAACAACGGGGAGTTCTCGAAGAACTTCGACGCCTATTTCGGCGGCTGAGGACCCACGGCAGGAGCAGCGGGCCGCACAGGAACCAGCTGCCCAGCACGTCCAGCGGCCAGTGGTAGCCGCGCAGCACCAGACCGATGCCCGTCGCCGCCGTCAGCGAGACGGCGGCGACGGGCATCATCCACGACCGGCGCACATACGGCGCGACCAGCAGCGCCGCCGCCCCGTACGCCACCGCGGCCGTCGCCGCGTGGCCGGACGGGTAGTAGCCGGTGGCATCGGTCAGCGGTCCCGGACGGGCGACCCAGTCCTTCAGCGGGACGACCAGCACAGGCACCGCCACCATGGCGGACACCGCGTACAGGGGCGCACGACGCGCGCCGCGCACCAGGGCCCAGACGAGGGCGCAGCCCAGCACCGGGAGTGCGACCTGCGTGTTGCCGAGATCGGCCAGGAACTCGGCCACCCGGGCGGGGCCGTGGCCGACGGCGGCCCGGCCGGTCCGCTCGTCCAGACCGCGCAGCGGACCGTCGGCCGCGACCTGCCAGGTGGTGAGCGCGAAGAGTGCGAGGAAGGACGACACCAGAGAAACGAGAAGAGCCGGCCGCCCGGGAACAGGGGGGGTGGTTCCGGGGCGGCCGGTCGGATCGGTGTGCCGCGCGCCCCGGGGGGTTTGGGGCGAGCGGCCATCCGATCGGTGAGGAGTTCCGGAGCCGAAGGCCCCAGTGGTGTGCGCGAAGGCACGGCCAGGAAGGTGCTGGGGAAGCTCCGACCCGGCGTCGCCGGCAGTCCCCTGCGGGCGGGGTGTTTCTCTCATCTGCAGAAACCGTACGTCAGCCGATGGGGGACCGACAGACGGAAACGGATCCCGCCATCGGCCCCCCACACCTTCTTCACAGGCCCTCACGCGGCCCCCTGCAACCCCGCCGGGAACGGCCTCCGTCACCGCCGGGGGTTCGCACAGATCAGATCTGGCCGAAAGCCTGCTCGATGACGTCGAGGGCCTCGGTCAGCAGGTCCTCGCCGATCACCAGCGGCGGGAGGAAGCGCAGGACGTTGCCGTACGTGCCGCAGGTGAGGACCAGCACGCCCTCCGCGTGGCAGGCCTTGGCGAGCTTGGCGGCGGCCTCCGGGTTCGGGTCCTTCGAGCCGGACTTCACCAGCTCGATCGCGATCATCGCGCCGCGGCCGCGGATGTCACCGATGACATCGCCGTTCGGCAGCTTCGCCTGCATCTCGACGAGGCGGCCCTTCATGACCTCCTCGATGCGCTTCGCCTTTCCGTTCAGGTCCAGCTCGCGCATCGTCTCGATGGCGCCGAGCGCGCCCGCGCAGGCCACCGGGTTCCCGCCGTAGGTGCCACCGAGGCCACCGGAGTGTGCGGCGTCCATGATCTCGGCGCGGCCGGTCACGGCGGAGAGCGGGAGGCCGCCCGCGATGCCCTTGGCGGTGGTGATCAGGTCCGGGACGATGCCCTCGTCCTCGCAGGCGAACCACTGGCCGGTACGGCAGAAGCCGGACTGGATCTCGTCGGCGACGAAGACGATGCCGTTGTCCTTGGCGAACTGGGCGATCGCCGGGAGGAAGCCCTTGGCCGGCTCGATGAAGCCGCCCTCGCCGAGCACCGGCTCGATGATGATCGCGGCGACGTTGTCCGCGCCGATCTGCTTGGTGATCTGGTCGATGGCCTGGGCGGACGCCTCCGCGCCGGCGTTCTCGGCACCGGTCGGCCAGCGGTAGCCGTACGCCACCGGCACCCGGTAGACCTCGGGCGCGAACGGGCCGAAGCCCTGCTTGTACGGCATGTTCTTGGCGGTCAGCGCCATCGTGAGGTTGGTGCGGCCGTGGTAGCCGTGGTCGAAGACGACGACCGCGGTGCGCTTGGTGTAGATGCGGGCGATCTTCACCGCGTTCTCGACGGCCTCGGCGCCCGAGTTGAACAGCGCGGACTTCTTGGCGTGGTCGCCCGGCGTCAGCTCGGCGAGCTGCTCACAGACCTCGACGTACCCCTCGTACGGCGTGACCATGAAACAGGTGTGGGTGAAGTCGGCGAGCTGCGCGGACGCGCGGCGCACGACGGCCTCGGCGGAGGCGCCGACCGAGGTCACGGCGATGCCGGAACCGAGGTCGATCAGACGGTTGCCGTCCACGTCCTCGATGATCCCGCCACCGGCGCGGGCGGTGAACACCGGCAGGGTGGAGCCCACACCTGCGGCCACCGTCGAGAGGCGGCGGGCCTGCAGCTCCACCGACTTCGGGCCGGGAATGGCAGTGACGACGCGGCGCTCCTGCGGAATTGCGGTCATGAGGGGCTCCTGTGGGGGTGTTTCGGACGCTTCTCTCTCTGCAGGCTATGGGCGGGGCCCGGGGTCCGGCATGTTCCGTTCGGGAGTGGTGGCCGGACGTGGTTGTCCGTCACGGACATAGCGAGGGGGTAGGGGGCCGGGCCGCGGCGGTGCGCGGGCGGGACGACGGCCCCCGGGCCACGGCCGAAGACATCCCGCCGGTCCGCGTCCGACGGGGTGGTGCGGGGCACTAGATTGATGACTTCGGGCGCATGCGCCCGGAGTTACCGGTCGGCGCTGGTCAGGGGACGAGGGACAGCACATGGACACCGAGGGCACGTACGACTCCCGCGGCACGCGCTCCGGTCCACCGGTGCCGCGCCCGGCCGGCCCACCACCGCCAGAACTGCCCCCGAGGCCGGGATACGCCCCCGCCTCCGGCCCCTCCCTGGGGGACTGGCTCCGCACCCCGAGGCCCGTCTCGGAACCCGGTGTCTGGCGGCTCGGCCACGCCCCCCGGCCCGCCGAGGAGAAGGAGCGCCCACCGGACCGCGCGTTGGTGAGCGGAGCGGTGATCTCGCTGCTGGCCTGCATCCTCGTCTGGTCGCTCTTCCGCAACAACTACATCCCGTACTGGCGGGTTCCGCTGAAGCTCTTCACCCCCGGCGACTGGTGGGGGCCGTTCGACGACCGGCCGCAGACCCGTGGAGCGGTCCGCGCGCTCGACCTCTACCGTCTGCTGATCATCGGGGGCCTCGTCTACGGATTCGGCCGCCTGGGCAACTGGCCGACCGCCTTCGAGCGGTGCGTGGCGGCCAGAGGAGCCGCGGCGCGGGCGGGCGGCGCGGCGATCGGCGCGCTGTTGGTCTGGGCCCTCGTCTGGAACGGGACCGTGCCGGGGATGGGACTGGTCTTCGGCCTGGTGCCGGACGGCTGGCTGGGCCACGACCGCGCGCAGTCCACACTGATCAGCTACGGGCTGTACGCCCTGCTCACCCTGGTGATCGTGTGGCCGTTCGCCAGGCTCGGGCGCTGGGCCGAGGCATGGCGCGCCCGCAGGCCCGCGCGGTCGGCGCCGGGCCGGGAACAGCGTGACCCGTCGAAGCCGACCGCGGGGGGTGGTGCGGACATCATCGAGGAGGGTGGCGAGAACGACCCGGCCGAATGGCCCGACCTGCGCGCCGCCGGACAGCAGCGGGTCGCCGCCGAGCTGGCCAAGGAGACCCGGTCCGGGCGGATGAACGACGTCGACTACGTCCGCATCCGCCGCGCCTGGACCTCCGTGCGCGCCGACCACTCCCGGCTCTCCGCTTTCAGCGACACCGTGCTGCGCAACGGCTCCGCCGCCTGCGCCCACCCCTCCGGCGCACGCGACCTGCCGGTCCGCGCCGCCCGGCACGATCTGCTGGTCCAGCAGGTCAGGCTCGGCGCCGTCGAGGACGGCGAACGCAACCCCTACGCCCGCCGCGGCAGCGGCATCGCCCTCGACCCCGGACTGCTGGGCACCTCCCTGCTCGCCGTCGGCCCGCCCGGAGCGGGCAAGAGCCGGGCACTGGCCCGGCCCGTCGTCGAGGCCCTCGCGCTGCAGGCGCTCGCCGGACAGGCCGCCGTCGTCGCCGTGTGCGCGGCCGGTACCCAGCTCGGCGGCGACCAGGGCTTCGACGTCGTCATCAAGGTCGGCGACCCGTCCTCGGCCCACGACCTCGACCTGTACGGCGGCACCACCGACCCCGACGAGGCCGCGACCGTCCTCGCCGACGGCCTGGTCGGCGACCTCCCCGAGGTGGACGGCAGGCGTGCCGCCACGGCCCTCGCCCAGCTCCTCGGCCCGTTCCGGGCGGCCCACGCCCGCTTCCCCTCCGTACCGGAACTGCGGGAGCTCCTGGACGGGGTGCCCGAGGTCCTCACCGCTCTGCGGGAGGCGCTCGACGTGACGGGACACCCCGGCATGCGGCGCGAACTCGACGCCCGCGCCCGCCAGTCCGGAGCGCCCGGCGACCCGGGCCCCGCTCTCGCCGACCGCGTGGCGCTGCTCGACCGGCCCGCGTTCGCGGAGTTCTTCGACACCACGGGCAAGTCCCGCCCCTTCTCGCCGCGGGCCCTGGAACACCCGCTCCGGGTCCGTATCGATCTGCCCGAACGCGGTCACGCCGAGGCGTCCCGGGTGCTGGCGCGCCTCGTCCTCGCCCAGTTCACCGCGAGCGCCGCGGCCCGCACCGACCGATCCCTGTTCGCCTGTCTGGTGCTCGACGACGCGACCGGCACCCTGACGACCGACACCGTCCGCGGAATCCAGCGGCTGCGCTCCGCCCACGCCGGGGCCGTACTCACCCTGCGCACCCTCGACGACGTGCCGGAACACCTGCACACGGCGCTGCTCGGCGCGGTCGGCTGCCGGATGGCGTTCTCCGGGATCACGACGTGGGACGGGAAGAAGTTCGCCGAGGCCTGGGGTACGGAGTGGGTCGAGACCCGCGACGTCACCCAGCGCACGGTCTTCGCCGACCAGCCCATGACCCGGGCCATCCACGCCTTCCGCAAACTGGTCACCGGCAAGGCGGTCACCACCGACGCGGTGACCGTGCGCCAGGTCGAACGGGAACGCTGGTCGGCCTCCGAGCTGGCCCACCGGGTACCGGCCGGACACGCGGTGCTGTCCCTGACGACGGTACGGGGGGAGCACGCGCCGCCCCTGCTGGTGGACCTGAACGGCTGAGCGGCCCGGGGTCCGCGCGCCCGGAGCGGTTACGACGGACCCTGCCGCCCTGGCAGAATCGAGAGGAGCCGTTCATACGGGACGGCGAAAATCGATTCCTGAGGTCCTGCGGTCCCCATGCCCCCTACTCTCGCCTCGCTCGTCCAGCATTCGGCGCTCAAGCTCACGGTGCGTGCGGGGGCGGACCGGCTCGACGCGCCCGTCCGCTGGGCACACGCCAGCGAGCTGCCCGATCCCGTCCCGTACATGGAGGGCGGTGAGTTCCTGCTGGTCACCGCCACCAACCTCGACGCCGAGAACCCCGAGGCGATGCGGCGGTACGTGCGGCGGCTGGCCGGGGCCGGAGTCGTCGGGCTGGGGTTCGCCGTCGGCGTCAACTACGACGACGTGCCCCAGGCGCTGATCGACGCCGCCGAGGAGGAGGGACTGCCGCTCCTCGAAGTGCCGCGCCGCACGCCGTTCCTCGCCATCGCCAAGGCCGTGTCGTCGGCGATCGCCGCCGATCAGTACCGGGCGGTGACAGCGGGGTTCGAGGCCCAGCGGGAGCTGACGAAGGCCGCGCTCGCGGGCGACGGCCCCAGCGAGCTCCTCTGCCGGCTCGCCACGCACGTCGACGGCTGGGCGGCGCTGTACGACGCCTCCGGCGCGGTCGTCGCCGTGGCCCCGGAGTGGGCCGCGCGCCGGGCGGCCCGGCTCACCCCCGACGTGGAGCGGCTGCGGGAACGTCCCGCCCCGGCCAGCGTGGTCGTCGGCGACACCGACGACCGGGTCGAGCTCCAGTCCCTGGGCACCGGCCGCCGTGTCCGGGGCGCGCTGGCCGTCGGCACCGGCGCGGCGCTGGGCACCGCCGAGCGGTACGCCGTGCACTCGGCGGTCGCCCTGCTGACCCTGACCACCGCCCGCTCCCGGTCCCTCCAGGGCGCGGAGCAGCGGCTGGGCGCGGCGGTGCTGCGCATGCTGCTCGCCGGCCAGCCCGACCACGCGCGGGCCGTCGCCGGGGATCTGTACGGGGGGCTGCTCGACGCCCCGTTCCGGCTGCTCATCGCGGAGGCGTCGGCCCCCCCGGCGACCGCTTCGCTGAGCGAGGCGATGGAGGCGGCGGCCTTCCGGACCGGCGAGGCCCTGCTCAGCGTGCCCGAGGGTGAGCGGCTCGTCGTCCTGGCCGCGGACGGCGGAGCGGCGGTCGCGGCGTGCGCGGCATACGCGGAGGCGCAGGAGGCCCACGAGGCACGGCCCCCGCGCGAACCGGCGACGGCGCAGGAGGAGGCACAGGTGGTCGTGGGCCTGTCCGCACCGGCGGGACCCATCGCCGTCTCCGCCGCGTACAAGCAGGCCGAGCAGGCCCTGTCGGTGGCCCGCCGCCGGGGCAGGGCGCTGGTCGAGCACGAGGAGCTGGCGGCGGGCTCGGTGCTCCCGCTGCTCGCGGACGACGCCGTGCGGGCCTTCGCCGACGGAATGCTCCGCGCCCTGCACGAACACGACGCCAAGGGCCGCGGCGACCTGGTGGCCTCGCTACGGGCCTGGCTCGCCCATCACGGCCAGTGGGACGCGGCCGCGGCGGACCTGGGCGTGCACCGCCACACCCTGCGCTACCGGATGCGTCGCGTGGAGGAGATCCTGGGCCGCTCACTGGACGATCCGGACGTCCGGATGGAGCTGTGGCTGGCCCTGAAGGCCACGGCCTCCCCGGCGACGCCGGAGCCGTAGCGGCGCCCGAGGGGCCCCCGCCGGCTCGGGAGCCGTACCCGGGAGCAGGGCACCGCCCGTCGGCTCGGGAGCCCGACCCGTTGCCTCAGTGCCCCGTCGCCGCCATCCCGTCGGCGCATCCGACAAAGCGGCGTGTCCCCGGCGTGCTCTGCTCCACCTCGGACAAACGCCATGTCGGCCGCGCGGCCCTACGGTGGGGGCAGCACACCCCACGACTTCGAAGGGCCGGACCCGCCATGACTTCCACCCACGCCTTCTGGCTCGCCGGCCGCCAGGCCACCGGCGAGGACAGCTTCGACGTCACCAACCCCTGGGACGGCCGTCTCGTCGGCACCGTCAGCGTGCCGACCGACGCGCAGATCGAGGAGGCCGTCGCGGCCGCGCACGCCGTGCGCGAGGAGTTCGCCGCGACCCCGGCGCACGTCCGGGCCGCCGCACTCGACCACGTGGTACGGCGTCTGGTGGAGCGCACCGAGGAGATCGCCCAGCTGATCTCCGCGGAGAACGGCAAGCCCATCAAGTGGGCCCGCGGCGAGGTCGGCCGTGCCGTCTCCGTGTTCCGGTTCGCCTCCGAGGAGGCCCGCCGCTTCAACGGCGGCGACGCCCAGCGCCTCGACACCGACGCCGGTGGCACCGGCCGTCTCGGTCTGACCCGGCGCTTCCCGCGCGGCACGGTCCTCGGCATCGCGCCGTTCAACTTCCCGCTGAACCTGAGCGCCCACAAGGTGGCCCCGGCCATCGCCGTCGGTGCCCCGATCATCCTGAAGCCCGCCCCGGCCACCCCGATCTCGTCGCTGATCCTGGGTGAGCTGCTGGCCGAGACCGACCTGCCGGCCGGTTCGTGGTCCGTGCTGACCGTCCCGAACGACCGGATGCCCGCCCTTGTCCAGGACGAGCGCCTGCCGGTCATCTCCTTCACCGGTTCCGGCCCGGTCGGCTACTCGATCATGGAGTCGGTGCCGCGCAAGCACTGCACCCTGGAGCTCGGGGGCAACGGTGCCGCGGTCGTCCTCGGCGACTACGCCTCCGACGAGGACCTGGACTGGGCCGCGAACCGCATCGCGACCTTCTCCAACTACCAGGGCGGCCAGTCCTGCATCTCCGTTCAGCGCGTCATCGCGGACGCCTCGGTCTACGACCGGCTCGTCCCGAAGATCGTCGCGGCCGTCGAGGCCCAGGTCACCGGCGACCCGTCCGACGCCGCCACCGACGTCGGCCCGCTGGTCAGCGAGGACGCCGCCAAGCGCGTCGAGTCCTGGGTCGACGAGGCCGTACAGGCCGGCGCCCAGCTCCTCACCGGCGGCAAGCGGGACGGTGCCACGTACGCCCCGACCGTGCTCGCCGAGCTCCCGGACGGCGTCACCCTCTCCTGCGAGGAGGTCTTCGGACCGGTGCTCTCCGTGCAGAAGGTGGCGGGCGAGGCCGAGGCCTTCGCAGCGGTCAACTCCTCCAAGTACGGCCTGCAGGCAGGCGTGTTCACGCACGACCTGCAGACCGCCTTCCGCGCCCACCGCGCCCTTGAGGTGGGCGGCGTGATCATCGGCGACGTCCCCTCCTACCGCGCGGACCAGATGCCGTACGGCGGCGCCAAGCAGTCCGGCGTCGGCCGCGAGGGCGTCCGCTACGCCATGGACGACTACACCTACGAGCGCGTGCTGGTCCTCACCGGCCTCGCCCTGTAGTCCGCGAACAGGATCGAACCGATCCACCAGCGCCGCCTGCGTTCCGCCTGGACAGCATGACAGCAGGCGGCAGGAGAACGGCCGGAGCCCACTGTGCGGGGGCTCCGGCCGTTCCTGCGTTCTTCCGCCCCGGCCTGCGAGAACTGCCGGGCCTCCCTTGCCCATTGGCGGGGGCGAGAGGGTGGCGGTCGGTGGACGCGGACCAGGACGGGAACACCGCCCCCCCGTAAGGCGCCGTTCTCCGGGTGGAGAAGATGGAGGCGACCTACGGGGGCCGAGCGGCTTCGAGGGGAAGTCCGGTGACGTCGTGTACAACGCAGGCCGAAGGGGAACACCATGGCCGCGGACGGTTGGCGGTAAGCCGATGGAGGACGGGATCGCCCGCACGCATCCGTGTCTCATTCCTGTGCCGTACTCGCGTCCGATCAGCACCGGAAGGACGACCCTGTTCCGGGCCCCCGTGTCCGCGCTCAGTGACCAGGAGGTTTGAATGGCCACTCCCTTGACGGCCACCGCCGTCCTCACCGCCCTCCGCGCCGAAGGTGTGCGCGTGGTGGAGGTCGGCAACTGGACGACCCACAACCGCAATTCGAAGGGGGCATGGGGTCCGGTCAACGGGTCGATCGTGCACCACACGGTCACCAAGGGCACCGCTGCCACGGTCGCGACCGTCCGGGACGGCTACGCATCTCTGCCGGGACCGCTGTGCCACGGGATGATCGCGAAGGACGGCCGTGTGCACATGGTCGGCTGGGGCCGCGCCAATCACGCGGGCGGTGGTGACCCGCGCGTGCTGGAGCAGGTCATATCCGAGTCCTACGGCACCCGCCCGACCCCACCGACCCGCGGCAACAGCAACGGTGTCGACGGCAACAGCCGGTTCTACGGGTGGGAGTGCGAGAATCTCGGCGACGGCAAGGACCCCTGGCCCAAGGCTCAGTACGACGCGATCGTCCGCGTCCAGGCCGCGCTCTGCCGGAAGCACGGCTGGTCCGCGAAGTCCGTGATCGGCCACCTGGAATGGTCCAGCGACAAGATCGACCCCCGCGGCTTCACCATGGCCGGGCTCCGCGCCGATGTGGCTGAGCGGCTGAAGCACCCCGCGAGCTGGAACCCCGGCTCCGACCACGAGGAGGACCCCATGGCAGGGATCACCAAGAAGGACATCTTCGACGCCGTGTGGAAGACCGACGCGATCGGCGGCCCGGCGGACGCCGCGGACCACAGCACGAACCCGACATGGCAGGCGCAGTCCATCCTGAAGGACGTGCAGGCCCGCATCCGTCGCATGGACAAGACCCTGGCCGCCCAGTCCGCCGCGATCACCGCACTCGCGGGGCAGGTCGGCACCGGCGCCGACACCGAGACCATCGTCGCCGCGGTCGAGACGGCCATCAAGAACGCCGTCATCGACGTCAACATCAACACCAAGGAGGCCTGACGGCCTCGATGTCCATGGCCGCGTTCGGGGCTGCTGCGGCGGAGCGCGCTGTACGAACCGCCGCGCAGCCCTGAACGCGAGGCCCGGCCCCGGCATCACCGGTGTGCTGGACGTCGACCGAGGACAGGCCAGGGCTCGGCCGGCCGATCACGAGGTTGTCGGGAAGCGCGTGGACGCGCGGCACGGCGGGTGCCGTGATCACGCGGGCGTCCGGCGCGGGTCCGGCGTGCAGGGAGGGACCATGATGCTTTACCTCGCCATATTTGATGCTCTGCTGGCGCTGTTCTGTGCCGCCGCCGGAGTAGCGGCGGTCGCCCGTGGCTGGGTGGTCCCCGTGAACCGGCGACCGGTCCGCCGCCCTCGCGTCTACGGCTGGGGCCTGTTGGTGGCTGCCTTCGCCCTGTGCTGGCAGCCGGCCTACCTGCTGGTGCTCAACGACCCCGACATCCTCGGCCCCGGCATCCGGGGGTGGGGGAGCCTGCCAGGCAGCGCGCTTCTGCTGACCGGCATCATCCTGATGACGCTGAGCCGGCGCACGGGCGGCAACCGACAGGGCAACGGCACGCCCTGAGCCCGTGGCGTTCATCCTGCTCGGCCTTGACGGCAGTGCAGTGGGCTCCGCCTCGTCCGACGAGATGGGGCCCGCACGCTCGGCGGCAACGGGAGTCGGCGGTAGGCCCTTGGCTGCTCAGCGCGGCTCCGGACATGAAAGAAGCTCGCGATCAGTGGGCGACGAGGGGTATCGCGCTCCCGCGATGCGGCGGAGTGTTCGCCGCGATCCGTATCCCGGCCGACTTCGTGCAGGCCGGCCGAGCTGAGCGGCGGCCGGGTGCATCGGCTGTGGTGGCGGGCTGAAGCGGCTTGCGACGGGGCGGAACGGCCCCATGCGGGCCGAAGGGCTGAGCATTCGCGCAGGTCGGAGGAGACCCGCAGGTCAGGGGCGTGTGAGCAGCCCACCGAGCGGGGGCTCCGGCCGTTTCCGCTTCTCCGCCCCGACCACGGCCCGGCCGCCGTGTCACCGCGGGGCTGGCCAGTGGAGTGGCCGTCGACCCGATCGGCGTTCCGGGGATGGTGGGCGTGCCAGGAATCGGGTACATCAGGACAAGTAGCACCGGTTGGTACGGCTCGGCAGGCGCGCATGCCTCCGCGCGTTCCGGCCGTGTCCGCCCATCCCACGACGCGGCGAGGTGAGCTCCTCATGTCCGCACCATCCGCCCCGAAGAACACGCCCAGGGTCACCGAGCGTGAAGCGCGCCAAGTGGCCGAGGCCGCACGCGAACAGGACTGGCACAAGCCGAGTTTCGCCAAGGAACTCTTCCTCGGCCGCTTCCGGCTCGACCTGATCCATCCGCATCCGCTGCCGCCCGCGGACGACGTCCGGCGCGGCGAGGCCTTCCTCGCCCGGCTGCACGCCTTCTGCGAGACCAGGATCGACAGCGCCCTGATCGAGCGTGAGGCCAGGATCCCCGACGAGGTGATCAACGGCCTCAAGGAGCTCGGCGCGCTCGGGATGAAGATCGAGCCGAAGTACGGCGGGCTCGGCCTGACCCAGGTCTACTACAACAAGGCCCTCGCCATGGTCGGCTCCGCCAGCCCCGCCATCGGCGCGCTGCTCTCCGCCCACCAGTCCATCGGCGTGCCGCAGCCGCTGAAGCTCTTCGGCAGCCAGGAGCAGAAGGACGCCTTCCTGCCCCGGCTGGCCAGTACCGACATCTCGGCGTTCCTGCTCACCGAACCGGACGTCGGCTCCGACCCGGCCCGGCTCGCCACCTCGGCCGTTCCGGAGGGGTCGGACTACATCCTCGACGGTGTGAAGCTGTGGACGACCAACGGGGTCGTCGCCGACCTGCTCGTCGTGATGGCCCGCGTCCCGAAGTCGGACGGTCACAAGGGGGGCATCACGGCCTTCGTCGTCGAGGCGGACTCCCCGGGCATCACCGTCGAGAACCGCAACGCCTTCATGGGCCTGCGCGGCCTTGAGAACGGCGTCACCCGCTTCCACCGCGTCCGGGTCCCCGCCGCCAACCGCATCGGCCCCGAGGGCGCGGGGCTCAAGATCGCCCTCACCACGCTCAACACGGGACGGCTCTCGCTGCCCGCCATGTGCGTCGGCGCCGGGAAATGGTGCCTGAAGATCGCCCGCGAGTGGTCGGCGGTGCGCGAGCAGTGGGGCAGGCCGGTCGCCCGGCACGAGGCCGTCGGCGCCAAGATCTCCTTCATCGCCGCGACCACCTTCGCGCTGGAAGCGGTGGTCGACCTCTCCTCCCAGATGGCGGACGAGAACCGCAACGACATCCGTATCGAGGCCGCTCTCGCCAAGCTGTACGGCTCCGAGATGGGCTGTCTGATGGCCGACGAACTGGTCCAGATCCGGGGCGGCCGGGGCTTCGAGACCGCCGCGTCCCTCGCCGCCCGCGGCGAACGGGCCGTACCCGCCGAACAACTCCTGCGCGATCTGCGGATCAACCGGATCTTCGAGGGCTCCACCGAGATCATGCACCTGCTGATCGCGCGCGAGGCCGTCGACGCCCATCTGAAGGTCGCCGGAGACATCATCGACCCCGACAAGCCCCTCTCCGCCAAGGCGCGAGCGGGCGCGAACGCGGCCGGCTTCTACGCCCGCTGGCTGCCCAAGCTCGTTGCGGGACCGGGACAACTCCCTCGCACTTACGGGGAGTTCAACCCGGCCGGACACCCGGACCTGTCCACCCATCTGCGTTACGTCGAACGTTCCGCCCGCAAGCTCGCGCGCTCCACCTTCTACGCCATGTCGCGCTGGCAGGGCCGGATGGAGACCAAGCAGGGCTTCCTCGGCAGGATCGTCGACATCGGCGCGGAACTCTTCGCGATGAGCGCCGCCTGTGTCCGTGCCGAACTGCTGCGCTCCTCCGGCGACCACGGCCGCGAAGCGTACCGGCTCGCCGACGCCTTCTGCCGCCAGTCCCGCGTCCGGGTCGAGGAGCTCTTCACCCGCCTGTGGTCCAACACCGACGACCTGGACCGGCGCATGGTCGACGGCGTGCTGTCCGGTGCGTACACCTGGCTGGAGGACGGCATCATCGACCCGAGCGGCGAAGGACCGTGGATCGCCGACGCCACCCCGGGGCCGTCCGCCCGGGACGACGTCCACCGGCCCATTCGCTGAGCCGTTCTCCACCGGGCGGGCACACGCCCACTCGTCGGCCGTACCCCGCACCACCCGGCGGGGTACGGCCGACGAGCGTCCGGGCGGGCCGCGTCGGCCCGGCGCGGGGACGCACTGTCCACGCCCACAGCCGATGCGGCAACAATGGGGGGCATGAGCGACAGCCCTGCCCCCCTCGCCGACCCGCACCTCGTCTTCGACGCCGCGGAAGGCCGCCGGGATCTCGTCATCCTCGGCTCCACCGGTTCCATCGGCACCCAGGCGATCGACCTGGTGCTGCGCAACCCCGACCGCTTCCGCGTCACCGGACTCTCCGCCGCGGGCGGACGGGTCGCCCTCCTTGCCGAGCAGGCGCGGCAACTGCGGGTGCGCACCGTGGCCGTCGCCGCACCGGACGCCGTACCCGCGCTCCGGGAGGCGCTGCGCGAGCAGTACGGGACGGGCGAGCCGCTCCCCGAGATCCTGGTCGGGCCCGACGCCGCCGCACAGCTGGCGGCGAGCGACTGCCACACCGTGCTCAACGGAATCACCGGCTCGATCGGACTCGCCCCGACGCTCGCCGCGCTGGAGGCGGGCCGCACGCTCGCCCTGGCCAACAAGGAGTCGCTGATCGTCGGCGGCCCGCTGGTGAAGGCGCTGGCCAAGCCCGGCCAGATCATCCCGGTCGACTCCGAGCACGCCGCACTCTTCCAGGCGCTCGGCGCGGGCACCCGCGCCGACGTGCGCAAGCTCGTCGTCACCGCGTCCGGCGGCCCCTTCCGCGGACGCAGCAGGAGCGACCTCGCCGACGTCACCCGCGAGGACGCCCTCGCGCACCCGACCTGGGCCATGGGACCGGTCATCACGATCAACTCCGCCACCCTGGTCAACAAGGGACTGGAGGTCATCGAGGCACATCTGCTCTACGACATCCCGTTCGACCGGATCGAGGTCGTGGTCCACCCCCAGTCGTACGTCCACTCCATGGTGGAGTTCACCGACGGCTCCACCCTCGCCCAGGCCACGCCCCCCGACATGCGGGGCCCGATCGCCATCGGCCTCGGCTGGCCCCAGCGCGTCCCGGATGCCGCACCCGCCTTCGACTGGTCGAAGGCGTCCAGCTGGGAGTTCTTCCCCCTGGACGACGAGGCGTTTCCGTCCGTGGGGCTCGCCAGGCACGTGGGCACGCTCGGTGCCACCGCCCCGGCCGTGTTCAACGCCGCGAACGAGGAATGTGTCGACGCATTCCTCGCAGGACGGCTGCCGTTCAACGGAATCATGGATACGGTCACGGCGGTGGTCGCCGAACACGGCACCCCCGCCACGGGAACTTCGCTCACGGTCGCAGACGTCCTCGAAGCGGAGACCTGGGCACGCGCCCGGGCCCGTGAACTCTCGGCGAAAGCGACAGCGGAGGCGCGCGCATGAGTATTACGACGGTCCTGTTGACGATTCTGGGCATCGTCGTCTTCGTCATCGGCCTGCTGTTCTCCATCGCCTGGCACGAGCTCGGACACCTCTCGACCGCGAAGCTCTTCGGGATCCGCGTCCCCCAGTACATGGTCGGCTTCGGACCGACGATCTGGTCACGGAAGAAGGGCGACACCGAGTACGGGATCAAGGCCATCCCGGCCGGCGGCTACATCCGCATGATCGGCATGTTCCCGCCGGGACCGGACGGGCGGCTGGAGGCGCGGTCCACGTCCCCGTGGCGCGGCATGATCGAGGACGCCAGATCAGCCGCCTTCGAAGAGCTCGAACCCGGTGACGAGAAGCGGCTCTTCTACACGCGCAAGCCGTGGAAGCGCGTCATCGTGATGTTCGCCGGACCGTTCATGAACCTGGTCCTCGCCGTCGCGATCTTCCTCGGCGTGGCGATGACCTTCGGGTTCCAGACCCAGACCACCGAGGTGGCGGGTGTCCAGAAGTGCGTGATCGCCCAGAGCGAGAACCGTGACGCCTGCAAGAAGTCCGACCCGATCTCGCCCGCCCGGGCCGCGGGGCTGAAGAAGGGCGACCGGATCGTCGCGTTCGACGGCCAGAAGGTCGACGACTGGGCCACGCTCTCCGACAGGATCCGCGGCACCATCGGCCCCGCCACCATCACCGTCCGGCGCGACGGCCAGGAGAAGACCCTCCACGCCGTGCTCCAGGAGAACTCGGTGGCCAAGAAGGACTCCAAGGGCGAGGTGATCCCCGGGAAGTTCGTCCCGGCCGGCTACCTCGGCTTCGCCGCCCAGACCGAGATCGTCCCGCTCTCCCTCGGCGACTCGGTCGTCCGCATGGGAGACATGATCGAGAACGGCGTCGACTCGATCATCGCCCTCCCGTCCAAGATCCCGGATCTGTGGAACGCCACCTTCGGCGACGCCCCGCGAGCGGCCGACTCCCCGGTGGGCGTCGTCGGCGCGGCCAGGATCGGCGGCGAGGTGATGACGCTGGACGTACCGGCGCAGAACCAGATCGCGATGATGCTGTTCCTGCTGGCAGGCTTCAACCTCTCGCTGTTCCTCTTCAACATGCTGCCCCTGCTGCCGCTCGACGGCGGGCACATCGCCGGAGCGCTCTGGGAGGCCCTGCGCCGCAATGTGGCACGGGTCTTCAAGCGCCCCGACCCGGGCCCGTTCGACGTGGCCAAGCTGATGCCGGTCGCCTATGTCGTCGCGGGTGTCTTCATCTGCTTCACGCTGCTCGTGCTGGTCGCCGACATCGTCAATCCGGTCAAGATCACCTGATCTTTCGACCGGGCCGGTGAACCAAGGGTGACGGCCCGGCACACAGCGTGTGTCCGGGCCCGTCCCTCTCCACGGCGCTCCCCGACGCGGTGTGCTCCGGGCCGCCGCCGGTGCCGTAACCTCGAAACCCGGAGCCCGCCGATCTCGGGACCTCGATCCACACCTTGGGGATGCTCAGCGCATGACTGCGATTTCTCTCGGAATGCCGTCCGTTCCGACCAAGCTCGCCGACCGGAGGGTCAGCCGCCAGATCCAGGTCGGGTCGGTTGCCGTGGGCGGGGATGCGCCGGTGTCGGTGCAGTCGATGACCACGACGCGTACGTCGGATGTGGGTGCGACGTTGCAGCAGATCGCGGAGTTGACGGCGTCGGGCTGTCAGATCGTGCGGGTGGCGTGTCCGACGCAGGATGACGCGGATGCGTTGGCGACGATCGCGCGGAAGTCGCAGATTCCGGTGATCGCGGATATTCATTTCCAGCCGAAGTATGTGTTCGCGGCGATTGACGCGGGTTGTGCGGCGGTGCGGGTGAATCCGGGGAACATCAAGCAGTTCGACGACAAGGTGAAGGAGATCGCGCGGGCCGCGAGGGATGTGGGTACGCCGATCCGGATCGGTGTGAACGCGGGTTCGCTGGATGCGCGGCTGCTGGCGAAGTACGGGAAGGCGACTCCGGAGGCGTTGGTGGAGT
>NZ_JBEYTM010000033.1:0-84695 GCF_040643055.1 Streptomyces sp. NPDC047515 | reverse complement strand
TCATGCGCGGACCGCTAAATGATCATTCGAAGGTGGACCCGGCTGGCACCCCCGTTCGACCGTCAAGCATCACGGCCGAATGAGCAACAGCCAGTCAGCCGCATGTTCATGTCGTCGGTGAGCACCCGAGTGCCGGCATCCGGAAGCATCTGGTCGAGATCAGCTGCACACATGAGGATGCGCAGGTCTGCGTCCACGCCGGGCGGATGCGGCCGCTGGTCGAGGCTGACCTCCAACGTGACCTGCTCGGTCAGCTTCACGGGGGCTCCCGGTGTAACTCCGGTCAGTCTGCGGTCGAGATACCGGATCGCGGTGGCAGCGCGCTTGGCCAGCATCCCGTCGCCGTACTTCTGCCGGTCGAGCTCTTCGATGACCACCAGGGGCACCAGCAGGCGCGTGAGGGGAGCGTCAAAGCCCTCATCCTTGAAGAGCTGGCGCCAGTTGATGGTGTGGGGCTGATTCCACCAGTTGAGGATGTTGGTGTCCATGATCACCGGCACGCCAGGACGCTCGGCGTACTCCTTCAGTCGCTGCAGCTCCTCCGTGGCCCGCTCCAGAGCCGCGATCTGTGTGCGCAGCTCGCGGGAGACCGCTCGGTTGGCCTCGGGGCCGATGCCGGCGATGGGAAGCAGGTGCCAGTACGTCGGGGACAGCAGGGCCTCGGCGAGGTTGGGCTCAGCGAACACGGCCAGGTGTGGGAGCGCATGGTCGACGGCGACGGTGTACGTCTGCCAGGCCGTCTCGTATGGCTGACCGGACTGGGCGTTCATCAGCACGTTGAGGGCTTCGCGCAGCTCGGCCTGGGCACGCTCCACGGAAATCCCTGGCTTCAGTCTCATGTCCGGACACGGTGGCCCCGAGGTGTGGAGGGGCACGCCTTGTTTTGCCTCGATAGAGAGCGCTGTCGGTGGCTTGCCCGTTGACGTCGTGGGCGTGGGCAGCAACTGAGACCAAAACTGAGACCACATACGTCGAAGGGCCCCACCGCAAGCGGTGGGGCCCTTCGACGTATTGCCCGGTGAGAGCAATGGCGGAGGATACGAGATTCGAACTCGTGAGGGGTTGCCCCCAACACGCTTTCCAAGCGTGCGCCCTAGGCCACTAGGCGAATCCTCCGCGGCAAACAATACAAGACGTTGAGGAGTGCTCGCGAACCCGTTCCCCTCAAGATCCGCTCGGGCTCGTCCGGGGAGGTTCGGGAAGGTGGGGCAGTGGACCGACAGGGGTGGGGATCGGCTAAGGTGGGCGTCAGCCCCTCACGTGGCGCTATCTGACTGAACTCCCCCAGGGCCGGAAGGCAGCAAGGGTAGGTCGGCTCTGGCGGGTGCGTGGGGGGCCCTTGTGTTTCCGGTGTTTCCGGGAGGGGTGCGGGGTGGGGCTTCGCCCTGTCCGGGGCCGCTTGTCAGTCCGCCCGGATAACCTCGTAGGTGTGTCGTCCCTTGCGCTGTACCGCCGCTATCGCCCCGAGTCGTTCGCCGAGGTCATCGGGCAGGAGCATGTCACTGACCCGCTGCAGCAGGCCCTGCGGAACAACCGGGTCAATCACGCGTACCTGTTCAGCGGTCCGCGCGGTTGTGGCAAGACGACCAGTGCGCGCATCCTCGCCCGTTGCCTGAACTGCGAGCAGGGCCCGACGCCCACGCCGTGCGGGGAGTGCCAGTCCTGCCGGGACCTCGCGCGCAACGGGCCGGGATCGATCGATGTGATCGAGATCGACGCCGCATCGCACGGTGGCGTGGACGACGCCCGTGATCTGCGGGAGAAGGCGTTCTTCGGTCCGGCGTCGAGTCGTTACAAGATCTACATCATCGACGAGGCGCACATGGTCACGTCAGCGGGGTTCAACGCCCTGCTGAAGGTGGTCGAGGAGCCGCCGGAGCATCTCAAGTTCATCTTCGCGACCACCGAGCCCGAGAAGGTCATCGGCACCATCCGCTCGCGTACGCACCACTACCCGTTCCGTCTCGTCCCGCCGGGCACGCTGCGCGAGTACCTCGCGGAGGTCTGCGGCAAGGAGAACAGCCCGGTCGAGGACGGTGTGCTGCCGCTCGTCGTGCGGGCCGGGGCCGGTTCCGTGCGTGACTCGATGTCGGTGATGGACCAGCTGCTGGCCGGCGCGGCCGACGACGGTGTGACATACGCCATGGCGACCTCCCTGCTCGGTTATACGGACGGCTCGCTGCTGGACTCGATCGTGGACGCCTTCGCGGCGGGCGACGGGGCCGCGGCGTTCGAGGTCGTGGACCGGGTGATCGAGGGCGGAAACGACCCGCGCCGCTTTGTCGCCGATCTCCTGGAGCGCCTGCGTGACCTGGTGATCCTGGCCGCCGTGCCGGACGCCGGGGAGAAGGGGCTGATCGACGCACCCGCCGATGTCGTCGAGCGGATGCAGGCTCAGGCGTCCGTCTTCGGCGCCGCCGAGCTGAGCCGCGCCGCCGACCTGGTCAACGAAGGACTGACGGAGATGCGCGGGGCGACCTCGCCGCGCCTCCAGGTCGAGCTGATCTGCGCCCGGGTGCTGCTGCCCGCGGCCTTCGACGACGAGCGTTCGCTCCAGGCCCGGCTGGACCGGCTGGAGCGCGGCGCGTCCTTCGCGACCTCCGGCACGGGCCCCGCCATGGGGTATGTGCCGGGGCCGGAGTCACTGGCCCATGCCCCCGCCCCCGTCGCACCGGCCGTGCAGCCCGGCGCCGGACCCGCTGCCGCGCGTGCGGCGGTACGAGGGGAGGCACCCGCCCCTGTGGCGCCGCCCGCACCTGCCGCAGCGCCCCCGGCAGCCGCGCAGCCCACGGCCCCTGCCGCTGCCGTCGTGCCTCAGCCGCCGACCGGGGCCCCGGCTCCCGCGGACGGTCAGCGTCCCGGTGCCTGGCCCACCGCCGCCGCGCCGGAGTCCGGCCGCCGTCCCGGTGGCTGGCCGACGGCTTCCGCCCCCGGCCGGTCGCCGGCCCCGCAGGCCGCACCCGCCCCCGCTCAGGCCCAGCAGCCGAGCGCCGCTCCGGCGCCCGCCGCCGAGCAGGGCCCGGGGACGGCACAGGGCGCCGGCCAGGTACGGAACATGTGGCCGGACATCCTGGAGGCCGTGAAGAACCGCCGCCGCTTCACCTGGATCCTGCTCAGCCAGAACGCCCAGGTCACCGGTTTCGACGGCACCACCCTGCAGATCGGCTTCCTGAACGCGGGTGCCCGCGACAACTTCGCGAGCAGTGGCAGCGAGGACGTGCTGAAGCAGGCCCTCGCCGAGCGGTTCAACGCGCAGTGGAAGGTCGAGGCGATCGTCGACCCGTCGGGCGGCGCCGGAGCACCTCCGCAGACCGGCGGTGGTCGCCCCGCCGCCGCGCCGCCCGTCGCGCAGCGCCCGGCCCCCGCGCCTCAGCAGCAGTACGAACCCCGGCCCGCCCCCGCCCCGGCCCAGCAGCCGAGCCCCGCTTCCGCCGCGGAGCCCGCTCCGCCGTCGTACTCCGCGCCCGAGCACCCGCGCCCGGTCGCTCCCGAGGACGACACCCCCGAGGCGGACGACCCCGACCTCGTCGACTCGGCACTCTCCGGGCACGACCTGATCGTCCGGGAGCTGGGCGCCACGGTCGTGGAGGAGTTCACCAACGAATAGCCGGGGCAGCCGGACACCGCCCCCTGGACGCGGTTCCCGGGCGCGCGGGGCGCGCGGTCGCGAGGCCGCGGTCGCGCGCCCCGGGTGTCCACGGAGCGGCGTCCGTCAAGGCCGCCGGGCCCCGGCGGCTAGGCTGCACCCCGTGAAGGTCCTCGTCATCGGCGGCGGCGCCCGCGAACACGCCCTGTGCCGCTCTCTCTCCCTCGACCCCGACGTCACCGCTCTGTACTGCGCTCCCGGCAACGCCGGTATCGCGGAGGTGGCCGAACTGCACCCGGTCGACGCCCTCGACGGTGACGCCGTCGCGCGTCTCGCCGCCGACCTGCGCGCCGAGCTGGTGGTCGTCGGCCCGGAGGCGCCGCTCGTCGCCGGGGTCGCCGACGCCGTGCGCGCCGTGGGCATTGCCTGCTTCGGCCCCTCGGGTGAGGCGGCTCAGCTGGAGGGCTCCAAGGCGTTCGCCAAGGACGTGATGGCCGGGGCGGGCGTCCCGACCGCCCGCAGCTACGTCTGCACCACGCCCGCCGAGATCGACGCCGCCCTCGATGCCTTCGGCGCCCCGTACGTCGTCAAGGACGACGGGCTCGCCGCCGGAAAGGGCGTCGTCGTCACCGACGACGTCGAGGCGGCCCGTGCCCACGCCCTGGGCTGCGACCGTGTGGTCATCGAGGAGTACCTCGACGGCCCCGAGGTCAGCCTCTTCGCGATCACGGACGGCACCACCGTGCTGCCGCTCCAGCCCGCGCAGGACTTCAAGCGCGCCCTGGACGACGACGAGGGACCGAACACCGGCGGCATGGGCGCGTACTCGCCTCTCCCGTGGGCCGACCCCAAGCTGGTCGACGAGGTCATGCAGTCGGTGCTCCAGCCGACCGTCGACGAGCTCCGCCGCCGTGGCACCCCGTTCTCCGGGCTGCTGTACGCGGGCCTCGCGATCACCTCGCGCGGCGTCCGGGTGATCGAGTTCAACGCCCGTTTCGGTGACCCCGAGACCCAGGTGGTCCTGGCCCGTCTGAAGACTCCACTGGCAGGAGTCCTGCTGGGCTCCGCCAACGGCACGCTCGACGAGCTGCCCCCGCTCAAGTGGCGTGACGAGGCCGCCGTCACCGTGGTCATCGCCTCGCACAACTACCCGGCCACGCCGCGGACGGGCGATCCGATCGAAGGGCTCGACGATGTGGCGGCGCAGGATGCCCCGGAGGCGTACGTCCTGCACGCCGGGACGAAGCGGGACGGCGACACGATCGTCAGCGCCGGCGGCCGCGTGCTGTCCGTGACCGCGACCGGAAAGGACCTCGCGGCCGCCCGGGAGCGCGCCTATACGGCGACTGCCCGGATCCGGCTCGACGGCTCGCAGTTCCGTACGGACATCGCCAAGAAGGCCGCGGAAGCCTGAGACCGGGCCGGGATCCGTAGCCACGCGCCGGACCCTGTGGACACCCACCGACGCGCCGCTGCCCCATGGACGGCGGCGCGTCAGCACCTTTGCCCAAAGCCATTCCATCGAGTGACGACTGGGCCATCCGGATGACGCCCGCCAAGGCCCCAACTAGGGTGCGGCGCAAGCATTCCGGCACATGGCTCACTGGCATTGCGATGTCAGTGACGGGTGCCACAGTGGGGGAGTGAACAACACCGCCGCGGGGGCAGAGGGGGTGACGTCCGGCCGTGTCCGGTACCGGTACAACTGAGGAGCTGGGTGCGCAGAGTGCGCGCGCCCGAGCTCTCGCGCTGCTGCGCATCCGCAGCAGGGCAACAGCCGCGGCCATCCTGCCGGCGGCGGTCGCCGTCGTGCTGCTCGTCGCGGGCGCCCAGGGCCATGCCGTCGGCAACGGCTGGGACGCGGCGCGCTGGGCCGTGACGGCCTGCGCGGTCGTCGTGCTCCTGCTCGCCACCGCGGTCGCTGTCGCGATCGTACGAGCGAGGCCGGCGGTCAGTCCGACCGTTCCGCTCGCAGAGGAAGCCGCCCCGGATCTCTACCGTCTGGTCAGGGACCTCGCCGAACGGCTCGGGGTTCCCGCGCCCTCGGCGATAGCGCTCACGCCCGACTGCGACAGCTGGCTGGAGGACCGCACCCATCCCGCCGCGCAGCGGCTCACGACAGGCCCCGGAGCCGATCGGGCGGAGCGCTCCGCGGGCCGGGTCCGCCGCCGGGTGAAGGCGGCCCCCGTGCTGGTCATCGGTTCACCGTTCCTGTGGTGGATGCGGGTCGCGGAGCTACGGGCGGTGCTCGCCCCGGTCGTGGCGGGCACAGGGCCCTCCGTGCATCCCGACATAGCGGCGGCGCGTCGCTTCGTACGGGGGCTGGACGGAGCAATCGCCGACGCGGCCGTGCCCGTTCCGGGACCGCTGTCCGGGGTGCGCAGAGTGCCGCGTCTCTTCGTCGGCTGGATCGCCCGGTTGCTGCTGCGCAGTTGTCGCAGCCATGCCGCGGAGATGGAGCGGGGCGTCGCCGCCGCCGCGTCGGTCCGCGCACAGGGTGTGGACTACGGTCTCCGGATCGTCGCCCAGGAGCAGGTGGGCCTCGCCTACGCGGGCTGGGACCGGCTGCTCACGCGGGTCGCGCTGCCCGCCTGGCAGATGGGCCGCTGGCCGTCCCGGCTGGACGCGGGTGTCGTATCCGCGCTCACCGAGCTCTCCCGGCGCGACCGGCTCGCCGACGGATTCACCTCCCGGCTCGGCGAGCGCCCCGCCTGTGACCTCCTGGAGGAACCGGGCGCGGCCGACGAGGCGGCATCGCTGCTGGCGGCCCGGCTCTTCCACGGCGGTCCCGCGGAGTCCGGTCCCGACTGGTCGCCGGTCGACTGGCAGCAGTATCCGGATGAGGTCGTCGACCGGAAGTGGCGTACCGAGGCCGCCCGTCTGCATCGTGTCCTGGACTCGATGGGGGTGGCGTCCGCACCGGCCGCCCACGACTCCGGCCCGGCGGGCCGTCCCACATTTCCCGTCGATGCCGGGGTGCCCACGCTTGCCCGTGTCGTCGAGCATCTGGCCGGTGGGGACGGAATCGGCGAGGATCTCGCGGCCGGGATCAGCGCCGCGCTGGCCCGCGAGGTGGCGGCGGTCCAGCGGCAGCCACCGGCCGGCGGTGCGTCGAGTCCGGCGGGCACCCCGAGCGCGGTCGGCGCGGGCAGGGACATCCTGGATATCTGGGGTCCGGACTCCCTCCCGCTCTTCCCGCTCCAGCCGCCCCGTACGGGTACGGAACTGCTCGCCGACCACGTCGCGGCGATGGTCTGCTGTGCCGCCGTCGACACGGCGGGCGCGGCCCCCGGCCTCGACTGGCTCGACGGCCCCGCGCTGCTGGTCGACGGTGAGCGCCGGGCGGATCTGGGCAGTCCCGTCCTCACTCTCGTCGAGGACGGGGACGCGGCTCCGCTGCGGTCGTGGCTCGCCTCGGTCGGCGTACGCACCGACAAACCCGTCCGTCTCGTCTGATCCACGGGCTCCCGGTGGCGAACCCGTCCGTCTCGTCTGACCCACCGGCTCCCGACGGCGGACCCGTACCACGGCAGGCACACCGGCCCTCGGTGGCGGACCCGCACCACGGCAGGCCCACCTGTCTCCACCTCCTCACCGGCAACGCCGCTGGGGCTGCCGGCACCCCAATACCCGGAAGAAAACGTTCCGTTCACGTCAATTAGCGACGAAGGGTGACGGGCCGCATGCGTTATGTGATGTGCTGGGGATCGACGCTGACAGTGGGAGCATCGCTGTTGGCGCACCGATGACGCACGGCCGGATGCGGTCGGCGGCAACGGTCAACGGTCAGGACCACCGTCGGCGTTCGACGCCCGTGAGCGGCGTCGGCGTCCGGCGTCGGCGTTCGGCACTCGCGTCCGGCGTCCGCGACCGGCGTCCGTGACGTCGATCAGCTGTTCTCGGGGGCCTGTGGGAGGGAAGCGGTATGGGGGCGGAGCAGATTCGTCGATGGGAGTCGGGTGCCCTCGCGCACGCCGTCTCCGACCCCTTCGGCCAGGGCCCCTTGCCCTGGCTGCGCGGCAGTGAGAACTACTTCGACGACACCGGACACGTCGTCCCCTGGTACGCCGACCCCACCCTGGCCCGGGGCACCGACGGCGGCACCCGGACGGCCGACGACGTGCACCGCCAGATCAAAGGTTTCATCTCCACCGGCGCCGCCGCCCCGGGCGAGGCGATCGACTTCCACATCACCGTGGACCCGCCCCAGCAGTTCTCCGTGGACATCTACCGCATCGGCCACTACGGGGGCGACGGTGCCGCCCAGATCACCACGAGCCCCCGGCTCTCCGGCATCGTCCAGCCCGCCCCGCTCACCGCCGACCGCACGGTCTCCTGCCACCACTGGTGGCAGTCCTGGCGGCTGCAGATCCCCTCCTACTGGTCGATCGGCGCGTACGTCGCCGTGTTGACCACGGTCGACGGACACCGCTCCCACATCCCGTTCACGGTCCGCGACGAGCACCCGGCCGATCTGCTGCTGGTGCTGCCGGACATCACCTGGCAGGCGTACAACCTCTACCCGGAGGACGGGCACACCGGTGCCAGCCTCTACCACGCGTGGGACGAGCAGGGCCGCCTCCTGGGCGAGGAGGACGCCGCGGTCACCGTCTCCTTCGACCGTCCGTACGCGGGTGCGGGGCTGCCGCTCCACGTCGGCCATGCCTACGACTTCATCCGCTGGGCCGAGCGGTACGGCTACGACATCGCGTACGCCGACACCCGTGATCTGCACGCGGGCCGGATCGACCCGGGCCGCTACCGGGGTCTGGTCTTCCCCGGCCACGACGAGTACTGGTCGGTGTCCATGCGCCGTACCGTCGAACGCGCCCGTGACGGCGGCACCTCGCTCGTCTTCCTCTCCGCCAACACCATGTACTGGCAGGTCAGTCTCTCCCCGTCGCCCTCCGGTGTCCCGGACCGCCTGCTCACCTGCCGCAAACGCCGCGGCCCGGGAAAGCCCGCGCTCTGGCGCGAGATCGACCGCCCGGAGCAGCAGCTCCTCGGCATCCAGTACGCGGGCCGGGTCCCCGATCCGCACCCCCTGGTCGTGCGGAACGCCGAGCACTGGCTGTGGGACGCGACGGACGCCGGCGAGGGCGACGAGATCAACGGCCTGGTCGCGGGCGAGGCCGACCGCTACTTCCCGCGTACCGCGCTTCCCGAGCACGAGAACCGCATCCTGCTCGCCCACTCCCCGTACCGGGACAACGAGGGGGTCAAGCGTCATCAGGAGACCTCCCTGTACCGGGCCCCGTCCGGCGCGCTCGTCTTCGCCTCCGGCACCTTCGCCTGGTCTCCGGCCCTGGACCGCCCCGGCCATGTGGACCCGCGCATCCAGCGCGCCACCGCCAATCTCCTCGACCGCATCTGCAAACGCGACTGAGAGCCTGTCGACCCCGCGCCCGGCGCCACGGACGCCCCCGCTCCACCTCACCGCACCCCGATACGGGAGAATCGGAACGACTCCTGGATCAACCTACGCGGAGGCAGCGTGTCCGGATTTGTAGAAAAGCCCGAGCCAGTGCAGGTCCCGGGGCTCACCCACCTGCACACCGGCAAGGTGCGCGACCTGTACCGGAACGAGGCGGGCGACCTCGTCATGGTCGCCAGCGACCGGATGTCCGCGTACGACTGGGTCCTGCCGACCGAGATCCCGGACAAGGGCAGAGTGCTCACCCGGCTCTCGCTGTGGTGGTTCGACCGGCTCAGCGATCTCGTGCCGAACCACGTGCTGTCCACGGAGCTCCCCGCCGGAGCCCCCGCCGACTGGGCCGGCCGCACGCTGATCTGCAGGTCGCTGAGGATGGTCCCGGTCGAGTGCGTCGCCCGCGGCTACCTCACCGGCTCCGGGCTCGTCGAGTACGACGAGTCCCGCACGGTCTGCGGCCTCGCGCTGCCCGAGGGCCTCGTCGACGGCTCCGAACTCCCGGCACCGATCTTCACCCCCGCCACCAAGGCGGCCGTCGGAGACCACGACGAGAACGTGAGCTACGAGGAGGTGGCCCGCCAGGTCGGCGCCGAGACCGCCGCCCAGCTGCGCCGCACCACGCTGGACGTGTACGGCAGGGCCCGTGACATCGCGCGCGAGCGCGGGATCATCCTCGCGGACACGAAGTTCGAGTTCGGTTTCGCTCCCACGGACGGTGGCGGCGAGGAGCTGATCATCGCCGACGAGGTGCTGACCCCGGACTCCTCGCGCTTCTGGCCCGCCGCCGACTGGGAGCCGGGCAGGGCCCAGCCCTCGTACGACAAGCAGTTCGTGCGCGACTGGCTGACCTCGCCTGCCTCCGGCTGGGACCGCAGGAGCGAGCAGCCGCCCCCGGCGCTGCCCCAGGAGATCGTGGACGCGACCCGGGCGAAGTACCTGGAGGCGTACGAACTCCTCACCGGCACACCCTGGCAGTAGGAGGAGCTCACAGAGCGGTCTCGCGGACACGAAGCAGCAGGCAGAGCCCGGAACACGAAGAAGCCCCCGGCCGAGAGACCGGGGGCTTCTTGCTGAACAGAGCGGACGACCAGGTTCGAACTGGCGACCTCAACCTTGGCAAGGTTGCGCTCTACCAACTGAGCTACGTCCGCAAGCGCCGAAGCGCGAGGACCACTATACCCATCCGCGCTCCCGGGCGAGACGCACCGCCGCATGACGGTTCTCCGCTCCCAGCTTCGAGACAGCCGCCGAGAGGTAGTTCCGTACGGTTCCCTGCGACAGCGACGCGCGCTCCGCGATCTCCGCGACCGGGGCCCCGTCCGCCGCCAGCTCCAGCACCTCGGCCTCGCGCGCGGTCAGCGGCGAGTCCCCGGCAGAGATCGCGTCGGCCGCCAACTCCGGGTCCACGTAACGGTTTCCGGCATGCACGGTACGGATGATCCCGGCCAGCTGCCGGGCGCTGACCGTCTTCGGTACGAAGGCCCGCACGCCGGCCGCCAGTGCCCGCTTCAGATGTCCCGGCCGGCCGTGACTCGTCACGATCATCGTCCGGCAGCCGGGCAGTTCGGCCCGCAGGGATGTGGCCACACTCACACCGTCGGCGCCCGGCATCTCCAGATCGAGGACCGCCACATCGGGCCGGTGGGCCCGCGCCATGGCCAGTGCCTCCGGGCCGGTCGCCGCCTCCGCGACCACCACGAGATCGTCCTCCAGGGCGAGCAGCGCGGCCAGCGCGCCCCGGATCAGATGCTCGTCGTCGGCGAGCAGCACCCGTACAGCCGTCATCGTCGTTCCTCCACAAGTGCGGCAGCCGTGCGCGGCAGCGGGATCTCGGCCGTCAGCCGGAACAGTCCGTTCCCCGCCGGGCCCGCGTCCAGCGAGCCGTCGAGCGCCCGGAGCCGCTCGCGCAGTCCGGCCAACCCGGACCCGCCCGGTTCTGAGCCGCCCGGTTCTGA
Organism: Streptomyces sp. NPDC047515; assembly: GCF_040643055.1. NCBI lineage: Bacteria > Bacillati > Actinomycetota > Actinomycetes > Kitasatosporales > Streptomycetaceae > Streptomyces > Streptomyces sp. NPDC047515. Next base: position 73,723 of record NZ_JBEYTM010000033.1, on the reverse strand, counting down.
GCCGGCCCGCGGCGCCCCGTCGTTCTCCACCTCCAGCACCACCGCGTCCGATGAGGCGCGGAGCCGGATCGTGCAGTGCCGCGGATCGCCGTGCCGCAGCACATTGGTCGCCGCCTCCCGCACCACCCAGCCGAGCGCCGACTGCACCGGCGCGGGCAGCGGACGACCCTCGTCGCCCTCCACCGCGCACGCGATCCCGGCCGCCCGCAACACCCCCCGCGCGCCGGCCAGTTCCGTGCTCAGATCGGCCTCCCGGTATCCGCGTACGACATCGCGCACCTCCTGCTGCGAGGCGCGGGCGATGCGCATCACCTCGACCATCTGGTCCACGGCCGCCGGATTCCCGCGTTGGGCCAGCTCCACCGCCAGCTCGCCCTTCAGCGCGATCACGGCGAGATTCCGGCCCAGGACGTCGTGCATGTCCCGGCCGAACCGCAGCCGCTCCTCGGCGACGGCCAGCCGCGCCTCCATGTCCTTCGCCTCACGGAGCTTCCACATCACACTCAGCGTCCAGGCGGACAGGCGCGTGGTGACCGCCATCACCCCGCCGCCGAACGCCGTCGTGAGAAGGGCGACGGCCACCAGCGCGCCGCCGCCGCCGAGCAGTCCCACCGCGGCGGACACCGCGGCCGAGACGGTGGCCTGCTGAAGCATCGAGACCCAGCCCGGCACGATGAGCACGAACGCGCAGGAGAACGGCACGACACAGGCGCTGAGCACATATCCCGGCTCGGGGAACTCGCGCATGCCCGTGCAGGCGGCGAGGGCCAGCACCGCCGCCATGTTCGTCACCAGCGACACGGCCCCGACAGCGACCAGCCGCCGGTCCAGGGTCCCCTGGCCCAGGTACCTCGCCAGCCCCCTGGCAGCCAGCGTCGTCCCGCAGATCCCCTGGGCGACCGCGAGCAGGATCGTCAGGGCGATCAACGCGGCGGGGGCCGCACCGCGCACGGGCCGGGTCACCGACATCAGGACCTGGACCAGCACCGCGATCCACATCAGGCTGTACAGCGTGCCACGCGTGTACAGATCGACCTTGTCGAACCCGGTGCGGCCGCGCCAGCCCCGGCCCCAGGTCCGCCACCGCACCCGCACAGCACCCTCCTCCTCAGCGTCGGGGTTCCCAGCGGAACCACCGCTGTACAGCAAACACGGCGAGCACCGTCCAGGCCAGCGCGGTCAGTCCGGCCCCGAGCAGGTCGTGCCCGTCGGCCCCGCCGAGCCAGCCCGCCCGTACGAGCGTCATCACCCCGGTCACCGGCAGCAGCTCGCACACGGATGCCACCCGGTCCGGCAGGACCTCCAGCGGCACGAAGAGCCCGGAGCCCATCATCGAGACGAGGAACAGCGGCAGCGTGGTGATCTGCGCCGTCTGTACGGTCCTGGTCACCGCGGAGGTGACGGCGGCCAGTGCCGACAGCAGCACCACACCCGACAGCATTCCCGCGACGAGCAGTTCGGGCCGATCCGGCGCACCGAGTCCGAAGAAGGCCGCACCGGCCAGGACCACCAGCACCGCCTGCCCCAGCGCCAGCGCGACCGACGGCAGCGCGGTCCCGACGAGGATCTCCCGGTCGGTGACCTCGCCCGTGCGCAGCCGCTTCAGGACCAGTTCCTCGCGCCGCGCCACATACGCGGCGACCAGGTTCATGTACACGACCTGCATCAGCACCATGCCGATGCCACCGCTGAGCGCCGCCCCGGCCACGGTCAGCCCGGTTCCGCCCAGATCGATCTGATCCAGTGTCGACTTCATCGCCACGACCATCGCCACGGGCACCAGGAGTGCGACGAAGACGGCCGTCCTGTTGCGGGCGAGCAGGGTCAGCTCGGCGCGTCCCAGAGCGTTCAGCCGCCCGGACATCGTTGTACTGGTCATGCGGCGGCCGCCTTCCGCGTCTGCGTATCCGACACGCTCTGCGCGATGTCGAGAAACGCCTCTTCGAGCGAGGCCGACCGGGCATCGAGCCCGAGCAGCCGTATGTCCGACTGCTCCGCCCAGCGCAGCAGTTCACCCAGCGACTCCTGCAGCCGGTGGGTACGAATCTCGACCTTGTGTCCCTCGGCCGCCGCCTTCAGCGGCAACGGGAGCCATGCCGCCGGCACTCCTTCGGGCAGCTCGAACCGGATACGGGCGGGGCGGGCCGCCGTCACCTCGGCGGGGGTGCCCGCCGTCACGATCCGCCCCCTGTGCATGATCGCCAGCCGGTCGGCGAGCATCTCGGCCTCCTCCAGGTAGTGCGTGGTGAGCAGGACGGTGGTGCCGCCCTCGCGCAGTATCCGGACCAACTCCCAGGTGTCGCGCCGTCCCTCGGCGTCGAGCCCGGTGGTCGGCTCGTCCAGGAACAGCACCTCGGGCCGACCGAGCAGGGCCAGCGCCAGGTCGAGCCGGCGCCGCTCACCGCCGGAGAGCTGCTTGACGCGCACCCGTGAACGATGGGCGAGCCCGACCAGGTCCAGCACCTCCCCCGTCGGCCGGGCGCCACTGGTGCAGCCCGCCCACATCCTCACCGTCTCGGTGACCGTCAGCTCGGACGGGAAGCCGCCCTCCTGGAGCATCACCCCGATCCGTGGCCGGACGGCGGGGCGTTCGCGGTACGGGTCGTGGCCGAGCACCCGCACGGATCCGCTGTCGGGCAGGGCGAGGCCCTCCAGCAGCTCGACGGTGGAGGTCTTTCCGGCGCCGTTCGTACCGAGCAGGGCGAAGAGCTCACCGCGCGCCACCGTGAAGGAGACGCCGCTCACCGCCTCGAAGCCGCCGTCATAGCGGCGCCGCACACCGCTCGCCTCGATCACCGGGTCGGCGACGGAGCCGGGAGCGGAGGCGGCTGTGGCGCATGCCACAGTCCTGTCCGTGCGGTCCTTGGGAATGTCGTCGCTGGTCATGCCTACAGATTTCCGCCGGATCGGCGCCGCGAGCAGTGCGAGCTGTCATCACTGCTCATGACAAACGTCATGGGGCAAAGGGCCCTGGGCGCAGACGGGCGGGAAGCGGGTGGGAATACGACGAAGGCCCTGGTCGATATCGACCAGGGCCTTGCGTTCGATCCAGAGCGGACGACGAGATTCGAACTCGCGACCCTCACCTTGGCAAGGTGATGCTCTACCAACTGAGCCACGTCCGCATTGCTTCCGCTCATTGTACTCCCGGTAGGGAGTTCCATCGGGCGGTGCGAGCACTACCCTACCCGATCCAACGGAGTGGACGGTAAGAGTGATGCAGAGCGGGTGACAGGAATTGCACACTGCGCCTTCCCCCTGGAAGGGGGATGTTCTGCTACTGAACTACACCCGCACGCTGCGTGAGGTTCGGCTTTGCGGCCTTGCCCCTCGGCGTGCTCCAGACTTTAGCCGACCGGCGGGGGTGCAGCGCAAGTCGGTGGCCGCGGGGTGTCGTCGGGAAGTGCGCGGGAGCGTTCGCGGCGCGTCCCGGCGAGGTCCCCCGGGGACCCTCCGGCGGGCCGGAATCTCAACTGGCTTCGCGGAACGCCTCGTAGACCTTCTTGGGGATCCGGCCGCGGGCCGGCACCTCCATCCGGTGGGAGCGGGCCCAGGCGCGCACGGCCGCCGGGGCGGGCGCCAGCGAGGTGTGCCGGTAGGACACCGGGGCCTTGCCGCGCTTGCCGGTATTTGTCTGCTTTCGACCGGCCGCCATGTACGGCGCCAGGGCCTTGCGCAGTTTCTTTGCATTGGACGGATTGAGGTCGATCTCGTACGACTTCCCGTCCAGGGCGAAGGTGACCGTTTCCGCCGCTGCTCCCCCGTCGATGTCGTCGAAGAGCGTGACCACTACGCGTTGAGCCACGGATATCGGTCCTTTCCTACGGCGTCGGCGCGTCTGACATGCGCTGATGCCGGCCTTCCGGCTGTTAGGCGGATGCGGGTCGACCGGTGTCGACCGTTTAGGGGCAATGCTGCATTCCCCGGTAATCATTTGTACAGCGACGGGTGCCGCATTGTGAAGCCCGCCCAATTACTTCCGCGTGTCTGCCTTCTATGTGTGTTGCTGGTGGGGATTTTTTTCGCAGGACTTTCCCCATGTGTTGTCGCGGCCGATATCTGGGCGTGATCGGGGCCGTCCGATATCTACCCGCGTAGAATTTCTGGCCAGGTAGGCTGAGGGAACCTGCGGGGGTCTGGGGAGCCCCCCGGAGAAACAGCCGCACCACACCACCACCGGGAGTGCCAGTGGCACGCGTCGTAGTCGACGTCATGCTCAAGCCCGAGATCCTCGACCCGCAGGGACAGGCGGTGCAGCGTGCACTGCCCCGTCTCGGCTTCGAGGGAATCGCGGACGTACGTCAGGGAAAGCGTTTCGAGCTGGAGGTCGAGGGGCCGGTCGACGACGCCGCCCTCAGCCGCATTCACGAGATGGCCGAGACTTTCCTCGCCAACACCGTCATCGAGGACTTCACCGTGAAGGTGGAGAAGGCCGAGGAGTCGAAGTGACTTCGCGTATCGGAGTCGTCACCTTTCCCGGCACGCTCGACGACAAGGACAGCCTGCGGGCCGTACGGGTCGCGGGCGCCGAACCCGTGTCGCTGTGGCACCGCGACAAGGACCTGCACCAGGTCGACGCGGTCATCCTGGCGGGCGGCTTCTCCTACGGCGACTATCTGCGGGCCGGGGCCATCTCCCGCTTCTCGCCGGTCATGGAGACGATCATCGAGAACGCGCGGGCCGGGATGCCGGTCCTCGGCATCTGCAACGGCTTCCAGATCCTGACCGAGGCGCATCTGCTGCCCGGCGCGATGCTGCGCAACAACCACCTGCACTTCATCTGCCGCGATCAGAAGCTGCGCGTCGAGAACGCGGACACCGCCTGGACCTCGGACTACTCCGCGGACCAGGAGATCTCCGTACCGCTCAAGAACATGGACGGGCGTTACGTCGCCGACGAGCGCGTGCTCGACGAGCTGGAGGCGGAGGGCCGGGTGGCCTTCCGCTACCTGGACACGAACCCCAACGGCTCGCTGCGCGACATCGCCGGCATCACCAACGCCGCGGGCAATGTCGTCGGCCTGATGCCGCACCCGGAGCACGCCGTCGAGCCGCTGATCGGAACCGGTCGCACCGACGGCCTCGGTTTCTTCACCTCGATCATCAAGAAGCTGGTCAACGCATGAGCCTGGATACGGTCAAGCACGCGGCCGAGACCCCGGACGTCGAGCAGCCCTGGAAGGAACTCGGCCTCAAGGAGGACGAGTACGCCCGGATCCGCGAGATCCTGGGCCGCCGGCCCACCGGCGCCGAGCTCGCCATGTACTCCGTGATGTGGTCCGAGCACTGCTCGTACAAGAGCAGCAAGGTCCACCTCAAGCAGTTCGGCGAGAAGGTCCCCGTCAACGACGCGATGCTCGTCGGCATCGGCGAGAACGCCGGTGTGGTCGACGTCGGCCAGGGGTACGCGGTCACCTTCAAGGTCGAGTCGCACAACCACCCCTCGTACATCGAGCCCTACCAGGGCGCGGCGACCGGCGTCGGCGGCATCGTCCGCGACATCCTCGCCATGGGTGCCCGCCCGGTCGCGGTCGTCGACCCGCTGCGCTTCGGCGCGGCCGACCACCCCGACACCAAGCGCGTCCTGCCGGGCGTCGTCGCGGGTATCGGCGGCTACGGGAACTGCCTGGGGCTGCCGAACATCGGCGGCGAGGTCGTCTTCGACGCCTGCTATCAGGGCAACCCGCTGGTCAACGCCGGCTGCATCGGCGTGATGAAGCACGAGGACATCCACCTGGCCAAGGCCTCGGGCCCCGGCAACAAGGTGATCCTGTACGGCGCCCGCACCGGCGGCGACGGCATCGGCGGCGTCTCGGTGCTGGCCTCGGAGACCTTCGAGTCGACCGGTCCCGCGAAGCGCCCGGCCGTCCAGGTCGGCGACCCGTTCCAGGAGAAGCTCCTCATCGAGTGCACCCTGGAGATCTTCAAGGAGAAGCTCGTCGCGGGCATCCAGGACCTCGGCGGCGCCGGGCTCTCCTGCGCCACGTCCGAGCTGGCCTCCGCCGGGTCCGGCGGCATGCGCGTCGAGCTGGACACCGTGCCGCTGCGCGACTCCTCCCTCTCGCCCGAGGAAATCCTCATGAGCGAGTCGCAGGAGCGCATGTGCGCGATCGTCGAGCCGCGGCACGTCGAGCGCTTCCTGGAGATCTGTGAGAAGTGGGACGTCATCGCCACCGTCATCGGTGAGGTGACCGAGGGCTCCCAGCTGGAGATCTTCTGGCACGGCGAGCAGATCGTGGACGTGCCGCCGCGGTCCGTGGCCCACGAGGGTCCGACGTACCACCGGCCGTTCGCCCGGCCGTCCTGGCAGGACGCGCTGCAGGCCGACGACGCGGGCAAGCTGGCCCGCCCGGCGAACGGCGCCGAGCTGCGCGAGCAGGTCCTCAAGCTGGTCGCGTCGCCGAACCAGGCGTCGAAGTCCTGGATCACGGACCAGTACGACCGGTTCGTGCAGGGCAACACCGTGCTCGCGATGCCCGAGGACGCCGGCATGGTCAGGATCGACGAGGAGTCGAACCTGGGCGTGGCCATGGCGACCGACGGCAACGGCCGGTACGCCAAGCTCGACCCGTACACCGGTGCGCAGCTCGCGCTGGCGGAGTCGTACCGCAATGTCGCCGCCTCCGGTGCCAAGCCGCTGGCGATCTCGGACTGCCTGAACTTCGGCTCGCCCGAGGACCCGGACGTCATGTGGCAGTTCGCCGAGGCCACCCGTGGTCTCGCGGACGGCTGCCTGGAGCTGGGCACCCCGGTCACCGGCGGCAACGTGTCGCTCTACAACCAGACCGGTGAGACGGCGATCCACCCGACGCCGGTCGTGGCCGTGCTCGGTGTGATCGACGATGTCACCCGGCGTACGCCGGTCGCCTTCGCGGAAGAGGGCCAGCTCCTCTACCTGCTGGGCGACACGCGCGAGGAGTTCGGCGGCTCGGCCTGGTCCGAGGTCATCCACCAGCACCTCGGCGGCATGCCGCCCGCGGTCGACCTCGGCCGGGAGAAGCTGCTCGGCGAGATCCTGATCTCGGCCTCCCGCGACGGCATGATCGACGCGGCGCACGACCTCTCCGACGGCGGTCTGATCCAGGCGGTCACCGAGTCCTGCCTGCGCGGCGGGAAGGGTGCCCGGCTGGTCGTGCCGGACGGGCTGGACGCGTTCACCTTCCTCTTCTCCGAGTCGGCGGGGCGTGCGGTCGTCTCCGTTCCGCGCAGCGAGGAGCTCCGCTTCAACGACATGTGCGGGGCGCGGGGCCTGCCCGCCACCCGGATCGGTGTCGTGGACGGTGATGAGGTCGAGGTCCAGGGCGAGTTCGGCATCCCGCTGAGCGAGCTGCGCACGGCGCACGAGGAGACCATTCCGGGTCTGCTCGCCTGACGCGCCTGTCGCTGTGGAGGACGGCCCCGCCCGGGTCTCAGGTTCTTGGGCGGGGCCGTCCCCATGTCGTCGTATCGGCCGGGCCGTGGATGCGGTTCGTTCCGGCCGGTGGATACGGTTCGGTCGGCCGTGAATCCGGTTCGCTCCGGTGCGCGGATCCGGCGTTTCGGGAATTCCGCCGGGCGGTATGCGCAATTCGGGCTGATGTCCCGATCGAGGCGCGGACGTGAGCGGCCGTGGAATTGCGTCCGGTTCGCCGGGCGGTGTGTTCCGGTGAATGGCGGGCATTCGCCTGGGGCGGTACGGGCAGAACGCGGGCCGGAGCCACCGGCGGTGCGGGCGGCCCCGTTCCCGAGCGGCCCGGCCCGGTGCCGCCGCGGCATCTCAACCTGCCATGAAATATACTGAGTCAATAGTTAATCCGAGATAAATCTTCATCCTGGTACAGTGATCTCATGACTGAGGGGATGAGCCTGCGCGAGCGCAAGAAGTTCCAGACGCGGCACCGTCTGCTGGCGGCCGCCACCGAGCTCTTCGCCGCGCGTGGCTTCGACAAGGTCTCGGTCGCCGAGATCGCCGAGGCGGCCGACGTCTCGAAGATGACAGTCTTCAACTACTTCGCCGGTAAGGAGGACTTGGTCCTCGCTCCCATGGAGGAGCACATCGGCGATGTCGCCCGGGTGGTGCGGGAACGGGCCCCCGGAGAGTCCGCGGTGACCGCCGTGCGGCGTCAGTTCCTGGCCGCAGTCGACGCCCGTGACCCCTCGGTCGGGATGAGCGACTCACCCGTGGTGCTCGGGGTGCGCCGGCTGATCCAGGAGACACCGGCGCTGCTGATCCGGGCGCACGCGTTCTCCATGCGGTCCTACGCCCTGCTCGCCGAAGCCCTGGTCGAGGAGGGGGAGGAGCCCTCCCTCGCCCGGATCGCGGCCGCCCAGCTGATCGGCACCCGCAACGCCCTCATCACGGCGAACCAGTTGCGGCTGCTCGCGGGGGAGTCGGCGGACGCGGTCGCGCCCGATGCCGTCGCGCTCGCCGAACGCGGCTTCGACCTGCTCGACAAGGGGCTGGGCGACTTCGCGACCCGGTCCTGAGGCCGCGGCTCCGACAGCCCTTATGGCCTCCCCCACGGTAGGGAAGCCCGCTCCCTACCGTGGGGGAGGCCGTTAGGCTCCTGCACCATGCCGCCGTCCCAGAAACGAGCCCGCCGCTACGACCCGGTCAGGACTCGCGCCGCCGTCCTGGCCCAGTTCGCCCATGTCCGGGAAGCCGTCCGCGCCCTGACGCCCGAACAGCTCGCGCTGCCGACCCGGCTCGGGGACTGGACCGTGCGCGAACTGGCCGTCCATCTGACCATGGCGCTCTCAAGCGTCACCCGTGGCCTTGAGCTGCCCGAACCCGCCTCGCCCGAGCCCGAAATGACGCTCCTCGAATGGCCGTTCTCGACCGCTGACCGGGCCGCTCGCATCGCCGAGGACACCACGGCCACGGCCGCGGACCATCCGGACCTGGACGCGCTGTACGGGGAGGTCGCCGGGCGGTTCGAGGCGCTGGTGCCCGGCGACCCCGGGAAGTGGCTGCTGCCGACCCGGGTCGGTGCGATGCGGCTGGCCGACTTCCTGGTCACCCGTACCGTCGAACTCGTCGTGCACACCGACGATCTGAACGAGGCGGCCGGCCTCGCCATCCCGTACGACCGGCAGGCCCTCGCCGCCTGCACCCGGCTGCTCGCCGACGCCCTCGCGGAGAAGGCGCCGGGCGGGTCGGTCGAGGTGCGCGTTCCGCCGTTCGCCGTCGTCCAGTGTGTCCAGGGCCCCAAGCACACCCGCGGTACACCGCCCAATGTCGTCGAGACCGATCCGCTCACCTGGATCCGGCTCGCCACCGGGCGTACGGAGTGGGCGCGGGCGCTCGACGCGGCGGAGGTCAGCGCCGGCGGGGAGCGGGCCGACCTCGCCGCCCTGCTGCCGCTGATGGGGTGAGGAGGGGGAACCGGACGGGGTCCCGGCCCGTCCCAGGGCCATGCGGAGACAAGGTATGGCCCTCGGCGCCCTGGTGTCCCTTCTCGTCCTCACCTCCTGCGGTACGGAGACGGGGGATGGTTCCCGGCCCGGGAACGGTTCCGGCGGCGCCGTGCGGACCGAACTGCCCGTCACCGGCATCCGCTGGGGCGTCGACTCGGTGACGGTCGACGGGAAACGGACCGCCGCCCCGGCCGACGCCCATGTCGAGATCGACGCCAAGGGCCGCGCCTCCGGGAACTACGGCTGCAATCTCTTCACCGCCGATGTCCGCGTCGACGGGGAGACATTCACCGTCGGCCCGGCCACGAGTACCAAAAGGGGCTGCGAGAAGGATGTCCAGGAGTTCGAGACGGTCATGTCCCGCGCGTTCAGCGGTGAACTCACCGCCGCCGTGGCGGACCGGAAACTGACCCTGACCTCCGCCGACGGCGACTCGATCGCGCTCACCTCGCAACCCCCCGCGCCGCTCACCGGCACCACCTGGACGGTCACCGCACTGGTCTCCGGCTCCGTCGCCACCTCCCTGCCCGCGGGCACGGAGGGCAAGGCACGGATCGTCTTCGGCAAGGACGGCTCCGTGCGCGGCAGCCTCGGCTGCAACGGCTTCCGCGGCCGGGCGACGGTCTCCGGCTCCAGCATCACGTTCGACAGCATCGACAGCACCAAGATGATGTGCCCGGACCCCCGGATGAAGCTGGAGCGGGCCGTGCTCGCGGTCCTGGACGGGAGGACGACGTACCGGATCGACCACCGCAGCCTGTCCCTCACCGCGGAGAACAGCGAGGGACTCGGCGCGTCGGCCGCGGAGAAGACCCGCACCGGGGAGACGACGGGCTGACTCGGGCATGTGCCTGCCAGCGACGGCCTCGACTGCGGACCCGGTCGCGAACAGCCCCGCAACTCCCGGGGCTCCCGCACCACGTTCCCGGACGCCCCACCGCCCCGTCCGCGCCCCCGAGATGCCCGCATACCGGGCTCGTCGATGTGAGGCTCACCACGAAACGGGCGTTCGGCCGGACTCCGCGCCGGAGCGTCGGCCGGTTAACCGAGTGCCACCATCCGGCCTGCGGGCCTCCGTGCCTTGAGTGGCCGGATTCAGCCCCTAACCGGCCGCTGGTCCGGGCGACCGCCACTTCGAGGCCGACCCGTATCCCGTCCCGAACCTCATCGCACCCCGGAAACGATCACTCTGCGTGACCGTCCGAACCGGCCTCCGAACGGCCTCCGGGAGCGCTTCCCCGGTGCTCCGGCCTGGTATCCCGAATTCGGACCAGTGGTCGATCTCGCCTACACTCGGTGGCGTGCCCCGTGGTGATGGACGACTCAACCACGACCTGCTCCCCGGAGAGAAAGGCCCCCAGGACGCTTGCGGCGTCTTCGGTGTCTGGGCTCCGGGTGAAGAGGTCGCCAAGCTCACCTATTTCGGACTGTATGCCCTGCAGCACCGTGGACAGGAGTCCGCGGGCATTGCAGTGAGCAACGGGTCCCAGATCCTGGTCTTCAAGGACATGGGACTGGTCTCGCAGGTCTTCGACGAAACGTCTCTGGGATCTCTCCAGGGCCATATCGCGGTCGGCCATGCCCGCTACTCGACCACCGGTGCCTCGGTGTGGGAGAACGCGCAGCCGACGTTCCGTGCGACCGCGCACGGCTCGATCGCCCTGGGTCACAACGGCAACCTGGTCAATACGGCCCGGCTCGCCGAGATGGTCGCCGACCTTCCCCGCAAGGACGGCCGCGCCACCCAGGTCGCCGCGACGAACGACACCGATCTGGTGACCGCGCTGCTCGCCGGCCAGACCGATGAGGACGGCAAGCCGCTCACCATCGAGGAGGCCGCCGCGAAGGTGCTCCCCGACGTGAAGGGCGCCTTCTCCCTCGTCTTCATGGACGAGCACACCCTCTACGCCGCCCGTGACCCGCAGGGCATCCGCCCGCTGGTTCTCGGCCGTCTCGAACGCGGCTGGGTGGTGGCCTCCGAGTCCGCCGCCCTGGACATCTGCGGTGCCAGCTTTGTCCGCGAGATCGAGCCGGGCGAGCTCGTCGCCATCGACGAGAACGGCCTGCGCACCTCGCGCTTCGCGGAAGCGAAGCCCAAGGGATGTGTCTTCGAGTACGTGTACCTGGCCCGGCCCGACACCGACATCGCCGGGCGCAACGTCTACCTCTCCCGGGTGGAGATGGGACGGAAGCTGGCCGCCGAGGCCCCCGTCGAGGCCGATCTGGTCATAGCGACCCCGGAGTCCGGCACCCCCGCCGCCATCGGTTACGCGGAGGCCAGCGGGATTCCGTTCGGCGCCGGACTGGTGAAGAACGCCTACGTGGGCCGGACCTTCATCCAGCCGTCCCAGACCATTCGCCAGCTGGGCATCCGCCTCAAGCTGAACCCGCTCAAGGAAGTCATCAAGGGCAAGCGCCTGGTGGTCGTCGACGACTCGATCGTCCGCGGCAACACCCAGCGCGCGCTGGTCCGGATGCTCCGCGAGGCGGGCGCCGCCGAGATCCACATCCGGATCTCGTCCCCGCCGGTGAAGTGGCCCTGTTTCTTCGGCATCGACTTCGCGACCCGCGCCGAGCTGATCGCCAACGGCATGACGGTCGACGAGATCTGCACGTCGATGGGTGCCGACTCGCTCGCGTACATCTCGCTCGACGCGATGGTCGAGGCGACGACGATCGCCAAGCCGAACCTGTGCCGCGCCTGCTTCGACGGTGAGTACCCGATGGAGCTGCCGGATCCGGAGCTGCTCGGCAAGCAGCTGCTGGAGACCGAGCTGGCGGCAGGCCCCGCGGCGACCGCCGCGTCCGACGCACTGCGTCGTCCGTGACGGTCCAGCCGTATCCCTCTGGCCACCAGCCCCGTATTTCCACACGAAAGATCCCAGGCAATGTCTGAGACAACAGGTGCTTCCTACGCGGCAGCGGGCGTCGACATCGAGGCCGGCGACCGCGCCGTCGAGCTGATGAAGGAGTGGGTGAAGAAGACGCGCCGTGCTGAAGTCGCGGGCCTCGGCGGCCTGGGCGGCTTCGCCGGCCTCTTCGACGCCTCGGCCCTCAAGCGTTACGAGCGTCCGCTGCTCGCCTCCGCCACCGACGGCGTCGGCACGAAGGTCGACCTCGCCCGCAAGATGGGCGTCTACGACACCATCGGCCACGACCTCGTCGGCATGGTCGTCGACGACCTGGTCGTCTGCGGCGCCGAGCCGCTCTTCATGACCGACTACATCTGCGTCGGCAAGGTGCACCCCGAGCGTGTCGCGGCGATCGTCAAGGGCATCGCCGAAGGCTGCGTCCTCGCGGGCTGCGCCCTGGTCGGCGGCGAGACCGCCGAGCATCCGGGCCTCCTCGGTCCGGACGACTTCGATGTCGCGGGCGCCGGTACGGGCGTGGTCGAGGCCGACCACCTGCTCGGCCCGGAACGTATCCGTAAGGGTGACGCGGTGATCGCCATGGCGTCCTCCGGTCTTCACTCCAACGGGTACTCGCTCGTCCGGCACGTGGTCTTCGACCGGGCCGGCTGGGAGCTGGACCGCCAGGTCGAGGAGTTCGGCCGGACGCTCGGCGAGGAGCTCCTGGAGCCCACCAAGATCTACTCGCTGGACTGCCTGGCTCTCACCCGTACGACCGAGGTGCACGGCTTCAGCCATGTCACCGGCGGCGGCCTCGCCAACAACCTGGCCCGGGTCATCCCGGACGGGCTGCACGCCAGGGTCGACCGTTCCACCTGGACGCCCGGCGCGGTCTTCGACCTGGTCGGCAAGGCCGGTCAGGTCGAGCAGCTGGAGCTGGAGAAGACGCTGAACATGGGCGTCGGCATGATCGCGATCGTCCCGGCCGAGTCCGTGGACGTCGCCCTGACGACGCTGGCCGACCGAGGGGTCGAGTCCTGGGTCGCGGGCGAGATCACGGAACGTGGCGAGCACACCTCGGGTGCTGAGCTCGTCGGCGGGTACGCGCGATAGGCACGCAGGCGGGTGCGCCGGGGACGCCCGGTGGCCGCTTCGTCCTCGACCGCCGGTCGGGCCGGGGCCCGTCGCCCGGTGTGCGACGGGATCCGGTCCGCCCGGCAGTCGAGGGCAGCGTCGAGGACGACGGGGCCCGCACGACGAACGGACCGTGTCGGGGTAGCACAGAACCCGGTCCGGGACAGGCCCGGACCGGGTTGATGTGTCAGCGCGAGGTCAAGCGCCGCGGCGCTGTGACGACGGACCGGACTTGCCGTCCTCGTCCTCGTCCTCGTCGTCGTTGTACAGATCCGCGTACTGTGCGTACGGGTCATCTTCCTCGTCGTCGTCCTCGAACGGCTCTGCGTTCGGTGGCTGACTCGAAGGCGATGCGCCCAGCTCATTGGCCAGACGCGACAGGTCAGTCCCGCCGCTGCTGTACTTCAGCTGGCGGGCGACCTTTGTCTGCTTGGCCTTTGCCCGGCCGCGCCCCATGGCTCGACCCCCTCGGTGACGGGGCTCGACGGCCCCAGAGTCTTGACACGCGTTCATGTTTCAGGACGGACTCTCGGCAGAGAGACCGTGCCCGTAGGGCTTTAACGGTACCTGCTTCCGCGGCCATACGGTACGCCGCCCGCGTCACACGCCCCGGAAGAGGACCGGCGAGACGCCCTGTCCTCGCTGGTCAACTGCGATTTTAACCTCTTCTTGGCATGCGACCCGCCGACCGGCGTGAGTCTTGTCTCGCCGGTCGGCGGGTCGCAGGACCATGCGCGGTGAAGGCGTCCGGTGACGCCCCGCGACCGTCAGCCGCGGCGGGCTTCGGCCATCCGCTGCTCGGCGATCCGGTCGGCCGCGGCAGCCGGCGGAATGCCGTCTTCCTTCGCACGTGCGAATATGGCCAGCGTGGTGTCGAAGATCTTCGAGGCCTTGGCCTTGCACCGGTCGAAGTCGAAACCGTGCAGTTCATCGGCGACCTGGATGACACCGCCCGCGTTCACCACGTAGTCGGGTGCGTAGAGGATCGACCGGTCCGCGAGGTCCTTCTCGACGCCGGGGTGCGCGAGCTGGTTGTTGGCCGCGCCGCACACCACCTTGGCGGTGAGTGCCTGAACGGTGTCGTCGTTCAGCGCGCCGCCGAGCGCGCACGGGGCGTAGATGTCGAGACCCTCGGTGCGGATCAGCGCCCCGGTGTCCGCGGCGACGGCGACCTGGGGGTGCTTCTGCGTGATGCGGCGGACGGATTCCTCGCGCACATCCGTGATCACAACCTCCGCGCCGTCCGAGAGCAGGTGCTCGACCAGGTGGTGACCCACCTTGCCGACTCCGGCGACCGCCACTTTTCGGCCACGCAGCGTCGGGTCGCCCCAGAGGTGCTGGGCGGAGGCCCGCATGCCCTGGAAGACGCCGAACGCGGTGAGGACCGAGGAGTCGCCGGCGCCGCCGTTCTCGGGGGAACGGCCGGTGGTCCAGCGGCACTCGCGGGCGACCACGTCCATGTCGGCGACATAGGTGCCGACGTCGCACGCCGTCACATAGCGGCCGCCGAGCGAGGCCACGAACCGGCCGTAGGCCAGGAGCAGCGCTGTCCGCTGAGGGCCCTCGATCTGCGCGGAGTCCCCGATGATCACGGCCTTGCCGCCGCCGTGGTCGAGACCGGCCATGGCGTTCTTGTACGACATACCGCGCGACAGGTTCAGCGCGTCCGCGACGGCCTCCTCCTCGGAGGCGTACGGATAGAAGCGGGTGCCGCCGAGGGCCGGGCCCAGGGCGGTGGAGTGGATGGCGATGACGGCCTTGAGGCCGCTGGCACGGTCCTGGCAGAGCACGACTTGCTCGTGGCCCCCCTGATCCGAGCGGAACAGGGTGTGCAGTACATCGCCGGTCACATCGGTCACTGTGGTGACTCCCAAGTACGAATCGGCGGGAGACCCTCCTGAAGGTGGGGAGGGCCGCGGACCGGCCGGCACGGCCGGTCCGACTGGGCACGAGCGTAAGTCCTACGCGGACGTAGATCTGTTGCAGTGCCGAGGATCACCCTCCGGCGGAGTACGGGCATGACACGATTTGCTGCATGTCGGTGGTGTCTTCAGTGCTCGTCCCTTACGCGTCCTACCTCCGGGTGTACGAGCCGCTGGCAGCCTTCCCGGAGTCCGAACGCGCCCACTGGGCCCGTTACGCGGGCCGCTCCCGCATCCCCACGGCCCAGGACGAACTGCGTCGTTCGCTGGCCGACCTGGTGGCCACACCGCCGGTCGGCGTGCCGGTGCACGAGAGCGCGGACGCGTTCGTCGCCGAGGTGGACGGCGTGGTGTGCGTCTGCCCGTGGCGGACCAGGCTGCGCGGCTGGCTGGCGCTGGCCGAGCTGACGGAGATGTTCCCCGGGCCGGTGCTCGACGCGGTGCTGCCGCCGGTGGTGCGCGGGCAGGCGGTCGCGGACCACGAGCGGTGGGCGGAGCGCAACCCGGATGCCAGGCCCTGGATCCTCAGCTCGGTGTGGCAGGTCCCGGTGCGCTGGTTCGTGCTCTTCTCGGACGAGGAGAGGGAGTACGCGAAGGCGGGCGAGGACGGTGAGCCGCCCGTGCTGCGCTACCGGACGCCGATGGTCGAGGCCCGGCGCCGGCTGGCCCGGACGCTGAAGACGCTGCGCGAGACCGTGGACGAGGGGCCGCTGACCGAGGGGCTCGTGGACGTCGGGCGCTGGCTGGAGGAGTTCCACCCGCGGGCGCTGGTCGAACTGGACTACGCGGGGCTGGTGCACGCGCTGCCGGCGGAGCAGCTCGCCGGGGACCGATCGGCCGCCGATGTGGCCGAGGGCGTCGCGGCGCTGCGGGCCGGTGACACCGAAGCGGCGAGTGAGGCGTACGGGCGGCTGGCGGAGCGCTGGCGGGCGGTGAAGGACCGTCAGTTCGCCAGCTGATGGGAACCTGCCCGCGTCCGCCCCTGTGTCCTGTGTGACGCGTGAGGACGAAGAGGCGGAAGCGTACTGCAAGGACCTCGGGACCTACGTCCCGAACCGGGCCTTTGCCCTCAAGCGTGATGGATAGCACTAACGGGGCCCTTGCGCCCTTCCCTACTCCTCGTGCCAAAATAGGACAAGGAGTCCGGGGAGGGCTCCATCCGTCCAACTAAGGGCGGATTGCTCAGCATTGCACGCTATGGGGGGTCTGGTGACTCCTGATCGCTCTGTGACTGATCGTCACGGCGGTGTGACTGTCCGCTATGACATGGTCCATCGGCTTCCGTCGCTGATGAACACCTGGGAGGGCAATTCCATCGGTTTGGCCGACGTGGCTGGACGGATGGTGTAGTTGTAGTGCCGAGGACAAGCCGTTCGTCCTATAACCGACTCGGCCCGCGTCCGCCATTTCGGGCAACGCGGGTCAAGGTGCAGAATTTAGAGGAAAGAACCGAGATGGTTCGGTTCTCCCGAGGAGGCCGCTCATGACCGCTCGCACCCCTGATGCCGAGCCGCTGCTGACCCCGGCTGAGGTCGCCACGATGTTCCGCGTGGACCCGAAGACGGTTACCCGCTGGGCCAAGGCCGGCAAGCTCACGTCCATCCGCACGCTCGGTGGACACCGCCGGTACCGCGAGGCAGAGGTCCGCGCACTGCTTGCGGGTATTCCGCAGCAGCGCAGCGAGGCCTGACGCACCCCCTGTCGCCGCGCCACAACAGGGCTTCCGGGTCCCCCAACCCGTACAGGCCCACCCATAGCTCCACATGACGGGCGCCCGCCCCAACGGGCGCCATACCTGTGTCATACGGGCATGTCATTCGATCGCGCTGGACTCCGCCGGGTCCAGCGCGATCTTTTTTGTGCTCTCGCAGTCCCCGGGGGCTTCCCGCGTGTGCCGCTCGCGACGGCGCCGACGCCTCAGGAAACCAGGCGTCCGGTTGGCTCCGGGCGGAGTGGCGTGCGGGCTTGCGCGGGTCTGTGCGGGACTGTTCCCGACCGTCCCGGGGAAGCCGGGCCGTGACGGTTCGGAAGGTCCCGCACGGCCCCCGTCCGGGTGGTGCAATTGCACATATTAAATTCGCCAGTTGTAGGAAGGGTGTAAAGTCACCCCTTCTCAAAACTCATTCAGTGACTCCCGTCACACTGCATGAGTCTTGTCAGGTATGAGCCTGCCACCTTCGTGAAGCGGAACGGCTCGCCATTGGTCACCCCGGCGGGGGACTTTCGTCCCGGGTCCCGAAGGGCCCTCCCGGTGCCCCGCGCGCACGGTCGGCGCTTTCGGGGCGGGGGAACGCCCGGGAGGCCGTCACGGGCTCCATGACGGGCCCTGGGGGCCGGTGGTCGACGAGTGGGTGGCGAGTGAGCCGGCGGAAGCCGGATGCGGCGGCCGGACGGGTGTGCGGGAGCGCGCCGGTCCCGTGTCCGACGAGTGTCGCCCTGCGCACCACCTTCCGGTGGACCGCCGTCATGCGTGCCGCCTCCCGGTGGACCGTCGCCCCATGCCGAGGAACAGGAGCGGCTCCTGCTGTCTGAGTACTCGTCGGCGGTTGTCGGAGTCAAGACGCGCGAAAGCCCGGATCCAGAGGATCCGGGCTTTCGTTACTGCGGTCCTGACGGGATTTGAACCCGCGGCCTCCACCTTGACAGGGTGGCGAGCACTCCAAACTGCTCCACAGGACCAGGTTTTCGCTGCTGCCTTGCGGCTGGCTGCGAAGACAGACTGTACAGCAGGTCAGAGGGTCCGGTCGACCTCACCCAAGGTGGTGGTTCCGTCACGGTGCCGATCCCGCCCGTCTCACGGGGCCGCCGCGTCGATCGCCTTCACGATCCGCTTGTCGGAGACGGGATAGGCCGTCCCCAGGGCGTGCGCGAAATAGCTGACCCGGAGCTCCTCGATCATCCAGCGGATGTCCAGGACCTCCTGCGGAACGGGCCTGCCCCGTGGCATTTGTTCGAGCAGCCAGGCGTACTCGTCCTGCATCTCGTGGACCTTCTCCATGCGCGTGGTGTCGCGCTGGACGGCCGTCGGCATCTGCTGGAGCCGGCGGTCCGCGGCGACCAGATAGCGCATCAGGTCGGGCAGCCTGCGCAGCCCGGTCGCGGTGACGAAGCCCGGCGGCATCAGGGCCGCGAGCTGCTCCCGCGCATCGGTGACGTTGTTGACCAGGACGAGGCTGTTGGTGGCCTTCAGGCGCCGCTCGCAGGCCTGCCAGGCGGCCAGCACCTGCTGCACCTGCTTGACCGTGTGCTCGGTCAGCGCGACGAGATCGGCGCGCACCTTGTCGAACAGCTTCCGGAACGACTCCTCGTCCCAGGCCGGGCCGCCGTGCGCGCCGATCAGCCGGTCGGCGGCCGCCGTCGCGCAGTCCTCGAAGAGCGCCTGGATGGAGCCGTGCGGATTGCGGGACAGGGCCAGCTTCTGCTGGTTCGTCAGCTTGTCCGAGGCGAACTTCGCCGGGTTCACCGGGATGTTCAGCAGGATCAGCTTCCGGGTGCCGAGCCACATCGCCTGCTGCTGCTCGGCCTCGGTGTCGAAGAGCCGTACGGCGACGCTCCCGCCCTGGTCGACGAAGGCGGGGTACGCCTTGACCGGCTGGCCGGCCCGGCGGGTCTCGAAGACGCGGTTCAGCGTGCCGATCGTCCAGCCCGTGAGGCCCGAGCGCTCGATGGACTCGCCCGAGGGCCCCGCGGTGGCCGCGGCGGCCTGGGAGAGGGCCTGACGGGCCTTGGGGCGCAGCTGGAGCTTCAGAGCCTCCAGGTCCTTGTCCTCGGCCACCTTGCGGCGCCGCTCGTCGACGATCCGGAAAGTGATCTTCAGGTGGTCGGGCACCCGGGTCAGGTCGAAGTCGTCGGCCGTGACCGGGACGCCGACCATCTGCTGGAGTTCCCGCGCCAGCGTGGCCGGCAGCGGCTCCTGGAGGGGGACCGCCCGGTCGAGGAACTTGTCCGCGTAGTTCGGCGCGGGCACGTAGTGCCGGCGGATCGGCTTGGGCAGCGAGCGGATCAGCTCGGTGACCACTTCCTCGCGCAGTCCCGGGATCTGCCAGTCGAAGCCCTCGGGGGTGACCTGGTTGAGCACCTGGAGCGGGACGTGGACGGTCACACCGTCGGCGTCCGCGCCGGGCTCGAACTGGTACGTCACCCGGAACTTGAGCTTCCCCTGCCGCCAGGAGTCGGGGTAGTCGTCCTTGGTGACGGCCCCGGCCTTCTCGTTGATGAGCATCGAGCGCTCGAAGTCCAGCGCGTCCGGCTCGTCGCGGCGCTTGTGCTTCCACCAGGAGTCGAAGTGGGCGCCGGAGACCACGTGCTCGGGAATGCGTTGGTCGTAGAAGTCGAAGAGCGTCTCGTCGTCCACGAGGATGTCGCGGCGCCGGGCGCGGTGCTCCAGTTCCTCGACCTCGCCGAGGAGTTTGCGGTTGTCGTGGAAGAACTGGTGGTGCGTCCGCCAGTCGCCCTCGACCAGGGCGTTGCGGATGAACAGATCGCGGGACGTCTCCGCGTCGATACGGCCGAAATTGATCTTGCGCTGAGCGACGATCGGTACCCCGTACAGCGTGACCCGCTCGTAGGCCATCACCGCGGCCTGGTCCTTCTCCCAGTGCGGCTCGCTGTAGGTGCGCTTCAGCAGGTGCTGGGCCAGCGGCTCGATCCACTCAGGCTCGACCTTGGCGTTGACCCGCGCCCACAGCCGCGACGTCTCGACCAGTTCGGCCGACATCACGAACCGCGGCTGCTTCTTGAAGAGAGCCGATCCGGGGAAGATCGCGAACTTGGCACTGCGGGCGCCCAGGTACTCGTTCTTCTCGGTGTCCTTCAGACCGATGTGCGAGAGCAGCCCGGCCAGCAGCGAGACGTGCACCGACTGCTCGGGCGCGGCCAGGTCCGCCGAGGTCTCCTCCAGATGCATGCCCATCTGCTTGGCGACGGTACGCAGCTGCGCGTAGATGTCCTGCCATTCGCGGATGCGCAGGAAGTTCAGGTACTCCTGCTTGCACATCCGGCGGAAGCTGGACGAGCCGCGCTCCTTCTGCTGCTCACGGATGTACCGCCACAGATTCAGGAACGCCAGGAAATCGGAGGTCTCGTCCTTGAAGCGGGCGTGCTGCTGATCGGCCTGCGTCTGCTTGTCCGAGGGCCGCTCGCGCGGGTCCTGGATGGAGAGTGCCGCGGCGATCACCATGACCTCGCGGACGCAGCCGTTGCGCTCGGCCTCGATGACCATCCGGGCCAGACGCGGGTCCACGGGCAGCTGGGAGAGCTTCCGGCCGAGCTGGGTGAGCCGCTGCCCCTTCTTCCCTTCCTGGGGGGACTTCTCCTCCAGGTCGAGCGCGCCCAGCTCCTGCAGGAGCTGGATGCCGTCGCGGATGTTGCGGTGGTCCGGCGGGTCGATGAAGGGGAACTTCTCGATGTCGCCGAGGCCGGCCGCGGTCATCTGGAGGATGACGGAGGCGAGGTTCGTACGCAGGATCTCGGGGTCGGTGAACTCCGGACGGGTCAGGAAGTCGTCCTCGGAGTACAGCCGGATGCAGATGCCGTCCGACGTACGGCCGCAGCGGCCCTTGCGCTGGTTGGCGCTGGCCTGCGAGATCCGCTCGATCGGCAGCCGCTGGACCTTGGTGCGGTGGCTGTAACGGGAGATCCGGGCGTTGCCCGGGTCGATCACGTACTTGATGCCGGGGACGGTCAGCGAGGTCTCGGCGACGTTGGTCGCCAGCACGATCCTGCGCCCCGTATGGCGCTGGAAGACACGGTGCTGCTCGGCG
This sequence comes from Streptomyces sp. NPDC047515, assembly GCF_040643055.1. Taxonomy (NCBI): domain Bacteria; kingdom Bacillati; phylum Actinomycetota; class Actinomycetes; order Kitasatosporales; family Streptomycetaceae; genus Streptomyces; species Streptomyces sp. NPDC047515. The sequence continues at coordinate 52,660 of NZ_JBEYTM010000033.1, read as the reverse complement.
TGCGAGAGACGGGCGTAGAGCGGGAGCACCTCGGTGTGACGGAGGTTCTTCTTGTTCAGCGCGTCGGCGGTGTCACGGATCTCGCGCTCGCCGGAGAGGAAGACCAGGACGTCGCCCGGCCCCTCCGACTGGAGCTCGTCCACGGCGTCGCAGATCGCGGTGATCTGGTCCCGGTCGGCGTCGTCGCCGTCCTCTTCCAGGAGGGGCCGATAGCGCACCTCCACCGGGTACGTACGCCCGCTGACCTCGACGATCGGCGCCTCGCCGAAATGGCGCGCGAACCGCTCGGGGTCGATCGTCGCCGAGGTGATGACGACCTTCAGATCCGGGCGCCTGGGCAGCAGCCTGGCCAGATAACCGAGCAGGAAGTCGATGTTCAGCGACCGCTCGTGTGCCTCGTCGATGATGATCGTGTCGTAGGCGCGCAGCTCGCGGTCCGTCTGGATCTCGGCGAGCAGGATGCCGTCCGTCATCAGCTTCAGATACGTCGCGTCGGGGTTGACCTGGTCGGTGAAGCGGACCTTCCAGCCGACCGCCTCGCCCAGCGGGGTCTTCAGCTCGTCGGCGACGCGCTCGGCGACCGTACGGGCCGCGATCCGGCGCGGCTGGGTGTGCCCGATCATGCCCCGGACACCGCGCCCCAGCTCCATGCAGATCTTCGGGATCTGCGTGGTCTTGCCGGAGCCGGTCTCCCCGGCGACGATCACGACCTGGTGGTCGCGTATCGCCTCCAGGATCTCGTCCTTCTTCTGACTGACCGGGAGCTGTTCCGGGTAGGAGACGGCCGGCAGCCGCCCGGCACGCAGCGCGAGCCGCTCGGCTGCCTTTCCGGCCTCGGCGGCGATCTCGTCCAGCACGGACTGACGGGCCTCGGGCTTGCGGATGCGGCGCGCCCCTTCGAGACGGCGGCCGAGCCGGTGAGCATCGCGGAGCGAGAGCTCTTCGAACCGGTTCTGGAGATCAGCGAAGGAAGTAGACATACGGGTCCCAGGATCTCACCCGGGCCCGAGGAACGGCGAACGTATTTCGTGCGGCTCCGGTCACCACCTCGGCACTGCGCGGAGCCGCGGGATCACAGCACGTACCATTTCGGGCAGCTGCCCCCGTTGCCCGTTGCCCGTTGCCCCCGTCCGGAAAGGCCGGTCGCCGTGTCCCGTACGCAGTGGTGCTGCCTGATGGCGGTGCTCGCGGTCGCGCTGGGGCTGTTCTGCGGGCCGGGCAAGGCTGCGCCGGGTGGCGGAGGACGTACCGCCGCCCCGGCGGTCGCGGCGGCTGCGGCCGACGCCGGAATGGCGGTCTCCTCGGCGCGTCCCGGCCCGAGCGCCGCTTCGGTGGACGGTGACATGGACGGCGCGTTCGCCGGTGCGACCGTCGTGTCGGCCGTGGACGGGCACCAGGTGCCGGGGTGTGGCAAGAGCAGGAAGCGCGAGGACGGCGAGCCCGCCCTGCCGGGCCGGGCCCGCGCGGCGCACGACCAGGCGCCCGGACTCGCCGAGTGGGGCCTGCCCGCCGCCACCGGGCAGGGACCGGTCGGCCCGCCCGTCCGGATAAAGCTGCACGGCGCCGGCCCCGCCGCGCCCACTCCCGTCGAGCTCTCCGTACTGAGGGTGTAGAAGGCCGCTTCCCCCGGCCGTCCCTCTTTCCTTCCGTATCACCAGCACGGAGTCCCGCATGTCCAAGTCCAAGTCCTCACGTATGCCGGCGTCCAAGAAGCCGCTGATCTACGGCGCCGGAGTCGTCCTCGCCGCCGCGGCGCTCGGCTTCGTCTCCTACCGGGCCACCGCCCCCGACCACTCGGGTTCTTCCGCTTCCTCCTCCTCGGTCGCCGATGTCACCTCGGAACCGGACGCCGGCGTCTATCCGGAGCTGGCGAAGCTCGCCCGGCGCGACGCCCATGACAAGCTCGCGCAGGGACGGGTGGACGCGCCCGTCGTCCTCATCGAGTACGCCGACTTCAAGTGCGGCTACTGCGGCAAATTCGCCCGCGACACCGAACCCGCCCTGGTGAAGAAGTACGTCGAGAACGGCACCCTGCGCATCGAATGGCGCAACTTCCCGATCTTCGGCGCCGAGTCCGAGGCAGCCGCCCGCGCCGCCTGGGCCGCCGGGCAGCAGGGCCGCTTCTGGCAGTTCCACCGTGCCGCGTACGCCGAGGGGGTCAAGGAGAAGGGGTTCGGAAAGGACCGGCTGAAGGCGCTCGCCCGGCAGGCCGGGGTCGCGGACCTGGACCGGTTCGCGCGCGACGCGGACAGCTCCGCCGCCTCCGCCGCAGTGGGCAAGGACCAGGAACAGGGGTACGGCATCGGCGCGACCTCCACCCCGTCGTTCCTGATCAACGGCCGCCCGATCGCCGGAGCCCAGTCGCTGGAGACCTTCACCCAGGTTATCGACGCGGCGGCCGCGAAGGCCCATGACACCGAGAACGCCAAGAGCGGGGAGAACGACCGGGGCGCCGAGGGCGGTGCGAAATGACGGCCGACATCGGCTATTTCGCGGCCTTCCTCGGCGGGCTGCTCGCCCTGGTCAGCCCGTGCAGCGCGCTGTTGCTGCCCGCCTTCTTCGCCTACTCCATCGACTCCACCTCGCGGCTGCTGGCCCGTACCGGCATCTTCTACGCGGGTCTCGCCACCACCCTGGTGCCGCTCGGAGCCGCGGGCTCGTACGCCGGACGGCTCTTCTACAGCCACCGCGACGCGCTCGTGCTCGGCGCCGGGTGGCTGATCATCGTGCTCGGCATCGCACAGATCGTGGGTCTGGGCTTCGCCTCGCGCCGGATCGCCGCCCTCAGCGGTCGGATCCGTCCGACCACCGCCCTGTCGGTCTACGCGCTGGGCGCCGTATACGGACTGGCCGGTTTCTGCGCGGGGCCGATCCTGGGCAGCGTCCTCACCGTGGCGGCGGTCAGCGGCAGCCCCGTCTACGGCGGACTGCTGCTCGCCGTCTACGCCCTGGGCATGGCGGTACCGCTCTTTCTGCTCGCCCTGCTCTGGGAACGCTTCGACCTGGGCCGCCGGGCCTGGCTGCGCGGTCGCACCTTCCGGGTCGGCCGCTTCGAGCTGCACACCACGACGCTGCTGTCGGGGTTGTTCTTCATCGGCCTCGGCGTGCTGTTCCTCGCATACGACGGGACGACCGCGCTTCCCGGGCTGCTGGACGTCGACGATTCGTTCGCCGTCGAGCAGTGGGCCCAGCGCATCGGCGAGCACGTGCCGGACGCCATGGCACTGGTGGCCGTGGTGGCGGTGGTGCTGCTGGTTCTGGCGGTACGGGTGTGGCGTGGCCGGGGGGCGAACTCGGCGGACCGGGAAGAGGCCTGACACGGCGAAGGCCCCGTCCGGTGGACGGGGCCTTCGGGTGGTGGCTGGGGCCGGGATCGAACCGGCGACCTATCGCTTTTCAGGCGATCGCTCGTACCAACTGAGCTACCCAGCCACGCAGCTCATAAGGGCTGCAGCGGTCCTGACGGGATTTGAACCCGCGGCCTCCACCTTGACAGGGTGGCGAGCACTCCAAACTGCTCCACAGGACCAAGCTTTGTGCGACTAAGTGTCGCACAGGTTGTACGTGCCCCCAACGGGATTCGAACCCGTGCTACCGCCTTGAAAGGGCGGCGTCCTGGGCCACTAGACGATGAGGGCAGAACTTTTCGTGCTTTTGCTTCTGCGCCTGTCGCCCCGGAGGGGACGTGAGAAGCATGTGACTCTGCTTCCCCTCAAGAGGTTCCGCTTCTCCTTCAACCTCTTGAGGTTTCAGAACGGTCAGGCCCTGACCGGCGCCCTTGGGCACGTCGCAGACTGTACTACGGCGTTTCTGCGTCAGCCAAACCGAATAGGCGGAGGCGGCGGTCCGGGCCGGGGCGCCGCGACCGGTAGTACGGGACAATGGCGGGGTGCTGGAGATGACGCGCGAAGAGTTCGAAGAACTGGTCGCCGAGGCGCTGGACCGGATTCCGCCGGAGCTGACACGGCTGATGGACAACGTCGCGGTGTTCGTCGAGGACGAACCGGATCCGGGCGATCCGGAGCTGCTCGGGTTGTACGAGGGCACACCGCTGACCGACCGCGGTGAGTGGTACGCGGGGGTGCTGCCGGACCGGATCACCATTTACCGCGGGCCGACGCTGCGGATGTGCGAGTCGCGCGAGGACGTCGTCGCCGAGACCGAGATCACGGTCGTCCATGAGATCGCCCATCACTTCGGCATCGATGACGAGAGGCTGCACGCGCTCGGCTACGGATGAGCGTGCGAGCGCCGTACGGGTGGGGCGCGGGAGGTGTGCGGGAGGTGTGCGGGCCGGGCACGGGGCGTGTCCCCGGCGGGGCGGCGGGAGTTGGGCAGGGAGCCCCCCGCTCCCCGTACTGTCCGCCCGCTCTTCGTACTCCCGGAGGTGCCTTCCGTGCGCCAGTTCTCCGCTCCCGTCCGATGGGCGGCCGTCGTCGCCGTGACGGTCGCCGCGTCCACAGGCTGCATGAGCGTCGGCGACGACGACGGAAAACCGGCGCCGTCGCCGACGTCCGAGCCGAAGGAGAGCGCGGCCGGACCGGACGGCGGCACCGTGGCGGGCACGGGTCGCGTCCGCACCGGCGGTGGCCGTGCCGAGGCACACTCCGAACGGGAGGCGGCCGAATCGCCGGGACCGCGCGGCTCCGCCGCCCCTTCGGGTTCGCCCGGCGGTGTGCGGCCCGGCGCGGAGCCGGGCGACCGGGGTGATCCGGGACCGGCGCGGGGCGGCGGACTGCCGGCACCCTCGGCCTCGCGGCCGGGGCCCGGAGTGCCGCAGCGGCCCGAGTCCCCGCCGCCGTCGCAGCCGGCCACGCCAGAGCCACCCGCCTCCCCGGAGCCCGAGCCGGAGCCCTCGGAGCCCTCGGGGCCGTCGCCGCAGCCGTCGGCCTCTTCGGCGGCTCAGCTCCGCACCGACGCGATGAGCACGCCGGGGGAGCCGTGGCCGCTGCGAACGCCTGATGTATCGCCGCAGGTCAGCCCGGTGTAGCCGGGGTGTGAGGGAGGGCGGTTTGCGCGATGTGGGGGGAGTGCGTATGGTGGTAGATCGTTTGATCCCATTGCCCGGCGCCGAAACAGAAGCGCGCCGTGTGGCGCGTACTCTCCCTTGCCGTGGCTGGACCGCATTGAGGCGGTCGAAATTGCGAATCACGGAGTTACGGGCGCGTGCCGAGACTCCGGAAGGTTTCGCATTTCGCATGTCAATTTCCAGTTCTGACCACACCGTCATGCCCGAGAGCGTCGAGAACGACGAGCTCGTCGAGGCCGCGCAGGCCGTCGTCGCCGAGTCCGCCGACTCCGTCGAGGCCGACGCCCCCCTGGCCGACGCCCCCCTGGCCGACGCGGACGCCGCCGACGCGGACGCCGCCGACACGGACGCCGCCGACACGGACGCCGCCGACGCGGACGCCGAGCCGACCATCACCTTCGCCGACCTGGGCCTGCCCGAGGGCATCGTCCGCAAGCTCGCGCAGAACGGTGTGACGGCGCCCTTCCCGATCCAGGCGGCGACCATCCCGGACGCCCTGGCCGGCAAGGACATCCTGGGCCGCGGCCGTACCGGCTCCGGCAAGACCCTCTCCTTCGGTCTGCCCACCCTGGCCTCGCTGGCCGGTGGCCACACCGAGAAGAAGAAGCCCCGCGCGGTCATCCTCACCCCGACCCGTGAGCTCGCGATGCAGGTCGCGGACGCGCTGCAGCCGTACGGCGACGTGCTCGGCCTGAAGATGAAGGTCGTCTGCGGCGGTACGTCGATGGGCAACCAGATCTACGCGCTGGAGCGCGGCGTCGACATCCTCGTCGCCACCCCGGGCCGGCTGCGCGACATCATCAACCGAGGCGCCTGCTCCCTGGAGAACGTCCAGGTCGCCGTCCTCGACGAGGCCGACCAGATGTCCGACCTGGGCTTCCTGCCCGAGGTCACCGAGCTGCTCGACCAGGTTCCGGTCGGCGGCCAGCGCATGCTCTTCTCCGCCACGATGGAGAACGAGATCGGCACGCTGGTCAAGCGCTACCTGAACAACCCGGTGAGCCACGAGGTCGACAGCGCCCAGGGCAACGTCACGACCATGACGCACCACGTCCTCGTCGTGAAGCCGAAGGACAAGGCGCCGGTCACCTCCGCCATCGCCGCCCGCAAGGGCCGCACCATCATCTTCGTCCGCACCCAGCTGGGCGCCGACCGCATCGCCGAGCAGCTCGTCGAGGCGGGCGTCAAGGCGGACGCGCTGCACGGCGGCATGACGCAGGGTGCCCGAACCCGGGTGCTCGCGGACTTCAAGGACGGTTACGTCAACGCGCTCGTCGCGACCGACGTCGCCGCCCGCGGTATCCACGTCGACGGCATCGACCTGGTGCTGAACGTGGACCCGGCCGGCGACCACAAGGACTACCTGCACCGCTCGGGCCGTACCGCCCGTGCCGGTAGGTCCGGTGTCGTCGTCTCGCTGGCGCTGCCGCACCAGCGCCGCCAGATCTTCCGCCTCATGGAGGACGCGGGCGTCGACGCCTCGCGGCACATCGTGGGCGGCGCGGGCGCGTTCGACCCGGAGGTCGCCGAGATCACCGGCGCCCGTTCGCTGACCGAGGTCCAGGCCGACTCCGCGAACAACGCCGCCAAGCAGGCCGAGCGCGAGGTCGCCGACCTGACCAAGCAGCTGGAGCGCGTCCAGCGCCGCGCCGGTGAGCTGCGCGAGGAGGCCGACCGCCTTGTCGCCCGTGCCGCGCGCGAGCGGGGCGACGACCCCGAGGCCGCGGTGGCCGAGGCCGTCGCCGAGGCGGAGGCCGCGATCGAGGCCGCCGTCTCCGTGCCGGAGCAGCCCGTCGCCCGTGACGACCGTCGCGACGACCGCGGCAACTTCGAGCGCCGGGACAGCCGTGGCGGCGACCGCGGCGGCTACCGCGGCGGCCACGACCGTCGTGACGACCGTGGTGGTGACCGTGGTGGTTTCCAGCGTCGTGACGACCGTTCGTCCGGTGGTTTCCGCCGTGACAACGACCGCCCGTCGTTCAACCGCGACCGTCGTGACGACCGCGGTGGTGAGCGCGGTGGTGACCGTGGTGGTTTCCAGCGTCGTGACGACCGTTCGTCCGGTGGTTTCCGCCGTGACAACGACCGTCCGTCGTTCAACCGCGACCGTCGTGACGACCGTCCGTCGGGCGGCTTCCGCTCCAACGACCGTCGTGACGACCGCGGTGGCCGTTCCTTCGACCGCCGTGACAACGACCGCCCGTCGTTCAACCGTGACCGTCGTGACGACCGTCCCTCCAGCGGCTTCCGTTCCGGCGGCAGCGACCGGCCGTTCAACCGCGACCGTCGTGACGACCGTCCCTCCGGCGGCTTCCGTTCCGGCGGCAGCGACCGGCCGACCGGCCGCCGCGACGACCACCGCGGCTCCGGCACCAACACCGGTTCCTTCGGGCGCCGCGACGACAAGCCGCGCTGGAAGCGCAACGGCTGAATCCGGTGAGGACCTGCTGAAGGTCCGCTGAAGGTCCATGGAAAGCGGGCCCGCTCTTTACGAGTGGGCCCGCTTTTCTTTTCGCTTCCCTCACATGAGCAACCGCTGTTAATATCCGGCGACTTGCACAGGGGCACGGCCGGGGGGCTTTGCGCGATTCTTTTGCGGAGGGCCGCCGCTGATCACCTGTGCCCTTCATGCCTTTCAGGCATTTCGGGGAGGATTGACCCTCTTGGTGCGCCTCGCTTCTTCACCCACCCGTGCCGTCGGGCGCCGTCGCGCCGTCCTGGCCGCTCTCACCGTGGTCGCGGCCGGTCTCGGCATGATGCCGAGCGCCGTCGCGGCGGATGCGCCGACCCCGGTGCAGACCGGCGGGGTCTGGGGCATCGACTTCGCCGGCGGAACACTGAACACGGTGGAAGTCGCCCCGAGCGGCGTGCAGTTCGTCTTCGCCCGTCAGATCGCCGCGGACGGCTCGACGGCGGGCGCTCCCACCTCGATGGGATACGTCGACACCTACGCGACCGGTGCGCATGTCAAGCGCGTGCCGTGCGACGCGGGTTCCTGCGTACCGCTGCGCGCCACCGGCAACGGGCATGTGGGCCGCTTCTTCGTCGACAACGGGCAGGAACGCGCACAGATCTGGCTGACGGCGAACAGTTTCCACTCCTTCGACGAACCCGCCGTGACCGGCGGTCAGTTCGTGGACGCCACCGGACGCTATTTCGTCTACAACGCGGCATCGACCGGCAAGCAGTACATCGACGACGTCAACGAATACCGCACGACGAATGTGCGGATGATCCGGTCCATCACCGCAGCCTCGGTATGGGGATCGGTGCTGTGGACGGCGAGTTCCACCGCCGGAGCCGTCACCGCGACCGACCTCGAACAGAAGAAGGTCGTCGAGACGGTCGCCACCGGCGCGCCCTGTGTGATCAAGGAACTTCAGACTGTCGGGCGCTGGATCTACTGGAACTGCGGTACGAGTGGCGCGGCCGGGGTGTACGACCGTACGGCGAGGAAGAGCTTCACCGTTCCGTCCGGCGCCGCACTCGTCGGCGACGGCTATCTCGTCCGGCACGAGCGGACCGCCGAAAAGCTGGTGCTCACCGACTTCCACACCGGGAAGTCCGCGGCGCCCCGGGAGATCGCGGACCTGCCGGCGGGCAGCACCGTCGACCAGCGCAGGCTGACCTGGGCCGTGGACAAGTTCGGCGGCGACATCGCGTACATCGGCCCGGACAAGTCGATCCGTATCGTGCCGAGCGGTGTGCCCGTGCAGCCACTGGCGAAGATCGAGTCGGATGTCAACGGCGGGTACCTCGATCTCAAGGACACCGGCGGCGGCCAGGACTGGGAAAGCACCTGGCAGCTGAACAGACCTGTGACCTGGACCTTCGTCGTGAAGGACGCCCACGGACGTACGGTGCGCACCATGTCCGGCGGGCCGGGCGCCGAGGTCGCCGTCGCGTGGGACGGCAGGACCGACGCGGGCGGCTACCCGTTCAACGGGGTCCACACATGGACGCTGACCGCCAAGGCGGTCGAGGGCGGCGGCACGTACACCACCAGCGGAAAGATCTCGGTCGGCGGTGGCCTGCCGGGCCACCACGACCAGGGCGGCCACGACTTCGGCGAGCTCGTCACGCTCAACTCCGCAGGCGCGCTGACCCTCCACTACACCGAGGGCAAGGGCAAGTTCGACTGGAAGCGCTCCGGCTCCGGCTGGCCCAAGGGCTCCGTGGCCGTCCCGTTCGGGGACATGGGCAGCGACCGGTGCGCCGAAATGCTCGTACGGATGCCGAGCGGGGAGCTGCGCCGGTACGCCGGAAGGTGCGGCGAACCGTACACCCCGAACAACAGCCACACCTCGCTGGGCACGCGCTGGAACGCGTACAACGTCCTGACCGCGCCCGGTGATCTGACCGGTGACGGCCGCACCGACCTGCTCGCGCGCAAGGCGTCGACCGGCGACATCTACCTCTTCGCCAACGACGGCCACGGCAAGCTGAAGGCCGGGGTCAAGATCCGTTCGTCCTGGACCGTCTACACGAAGATCGTGGGCGCGGGAGACCTCAACGGCGACGGTTACGGCGATGTGCTGGCCCGTCACAAGGACGGCACGCTCTACCGCTACGACGGAACCGCCAACGGGAAGCTGAAGGAACGGGTCAAGGTCTTCTCCGCGTGGGGCGCCTCGTACAACGCCATCGTCGGGGTGGGGGACATCACCGGTGACGGGAAGGCCGACCTCGTCGAGCGGGACAGCTCCGGAAACCTCTTCCGCAACAACGGCAACGGCCAGGGGTCGTTCGGCTCACGTACGAAGATCGCCACCGGGTGGCAGGGCTACAAGGGGATTTTCTGATGGGAAACGAATCTCTCGTGGCGTTCCGGACGATTCCTGGGCCCCGGACAGGTCCTGGGTTCCGGAGGGCCCCTGGGTTCCGGATGGCCCCTGCGGTGGGCCGGGTGCTCACCACCGTGGCGGCGACCGGTGCCCTGCTCGCCGGACTGCTGGGCTCCGCGCCACAGGCCCAGGCGGCCACCACGGTCCCCTCGTGGCTGGTACCGCTCTACTACACCGACGACGCGGACGGCTCCCACCGGGCCTGCACCGGCATCACCCTGTCCAAGACCCGGACGCTGGCCACACCCGACTGTTTCACCGGTCGCGGTCACACGGACATGGAGTGGGACTACGACCTGAAGAGCGGCCGGCTGCGGGGCGGGGGCAGCGATCCGCGCTACCGGAGCCATCCGACGTACGACGCCGCCACGCGCCGGGGCGCGGTCTCGGTGGCGATCCGGGCGACGCCGGCCTCGTACGGCAAGCCGGTGATGGCCGCGTCGAGCGACACGACGTTGTACGCCACCGGAGCCAAGGCGACGTTCTACTCCTGGTCGGGCCTGGACCTGGACGACGCCCCGCGGGTCCGTCACAGCGAACAGGTCGTGCTCAAGTCGGCCGCGACCTGCGCCACCCTGCTCGGCCGCACGCTGCCGGGCGGCACGCTCTGCACCGTACCGGCGCCCGGTGCTCCCCCCGTCGCGGACGAGGACCAGTGCTTCGGCGACGCGGGCGGAGCGCTCGTCGGCGGTGGCAAGCTCATCGCGGCCTCGGCCACCAGGGCCACCGGCTGTGTCGCGGGCGGGGTGCGCCTCTACACCCGGATCTCCGCCTACCGGTCCACGATCACCGACTGGGCCCGTGACGTCGACCTCGACGAACGGATCAGCGGCTCGGTCCTGGCGCGGGAACCCAGCGACCTCATCGACCTCTGCACCACGAACCAGCAGGGCAAGCTGGACGGTTGCTACGTCGACAGAATGGGCGCGATGCTCGACTGGGACGACGATTTCGACTTTCTGACGCAACTGGGCGATCTGGGCGGCGACGGCAAGGGCGACCTGCTCGCCCGTACACCGGGCGGCACGCTCTACCGCATTCCCAACCCGCTCTCGTACGGCGAGGTCGGCGACGCCCCGAAGGTGAAACTGGGCACCGGCTGGTCCAAGTACAACAAGATCGTCGCCGCCCGCGACCTCAGCGGCGACGGCCTTCCCGACATCCTCGCCCGTGACACCTCGGGCGTGGTCTGGCTCTACCGCGGCAAGAGCGACGGCTCCCTGGCCGGCCGTACGAAGGTCACCACCTGGAAGAGCTACACCGCCATCGCCGGACGCGGGGACCTGTCGGGCGACGGCCGTGCGGACATCGTGACGCGGGACGGCGCCGGGGTGCTCTGGCTCTACCGCGGCAACGGCAAGGGCGGCTTCTCCCCACGCACGAAGATCGGCTCGGGCTGGGGCAAGTACAGCGCGATCGTCGGCGGCGGCGACATGGACCACAACGGGCGTCAGGACATCCTCGCGCGGACGCCGGCGGGCGCGGTGTACCTCTACAACGCGAACCACACGGGGGGCTTCTCGGCGCCGAAGAAGCTGGCCGACACGCGCTGGAAGAAGTACACGCGGATCAGCTGAGGTTCAGGGCACGGGGATCGGCTGAGGTTCGCGACGCGACGATCTGCCGAGGTTCGCGATACGCGGATCGGCTGAGGTTCGGGTCAGTTCGGGAAAGCTCAGGAAGGGCGCGGCCTCGGGGCCGCGCCCTTCCTGTTGCGGTGCGGTGTGTCGCGGGGCAGGGTTCCCCGGTGGTGTTTTCCCAGTCGTGACCACGGCGACCGCATGTGTTCTCCGCAGCGGGGGCATCGCTGGGGGCATGACAACAGACACCGGCGAGGACAGGCCGCCCACGGGCGTCTCCGACGAGGAGCGTCTCGCGCAGCTCGGGTACACACAGACGCTGGCCCGGCGCATGTCGGCGTTCTCCAACTACGCCGTCTCGTTCACGATCATCTCGGTGCTCTCCGGCTGCCTCACGCTGTATCTCTTCGGCATGAACACGGGCGGCCCCGCGGTCATCACCTGGGGCTGGGTGGGCGTCGGCCTGATGACGCTCTTCGTCGGCCTGGCGATGGCCGAGATCTGTTCGGCGTACCCGACCTCCGCCGGCCTCTACTTCTGGGCCCACCGGCTGGCACCGCCGCGCTCGGCGGCGGCCTGGGCCTGGTTCACGGGCTGGTTCAACGTTCTCGGCCAGGTGGCCGTGACGGCCGGGATCGACTTCGGGGCGGCGTCCTTCCTGGGCGCGTACCTGAACCTCCAGTTCGGCTTCGTGGTCACTCCCACCCGCACGATCCTGCTCTTCGCCGCGATCCTGCTGCTGCACGGACTGCTCAACACCTTCGGCGTGGGGATCGTCGCGATCCTGAACAGCGTGAGCGTGTGGTGGCACGTCGTCGGCGTCGCGGTCATCGTCGGCGCCCTGACGTTCGTACCGGACTCGCACCAGTCGGCGTCTTTCGTGTTCACCGAGTTCGTCAACAACACCGGGTGGGGCAGCGGCTTCTACGTCGTGATGATCGGTCTGCTGATGGCCCAGTACACGTTCACCGGCTACGACGCGTCCGCCCATATGACGGAGGAGACCCGCGACGCGGCCACGGCGGGCCCGCGCGGCATCGTCCGGTCGATCTGGACCTCCTGGATCGCCGGCTTCGCCCTGCTCCTCGGCTTCACGTACGCCATCCAGTCGTACGACGGGGCGTTGGACTCCCCGACCGGCGCCCCGCCGGCCCAGATCCTCCTGGACGCCCTCGGCGCCACCACCGGCAAGCTCCTGCTGCTGATCGTGATCGGCGCCCAGCTCTTCTGCGGCATGGCGTCCGTCACCGCGAACAGCCGCATGATCTACGCCTTCTCCCGGGACGGGGCCCTGCCCTTCTCCCGTGTCTGGCACACGGTCAGCCCCCGTACCCGCACCCCCGTCGCCGCGGTCTGGCTCGCCGCCCTCGGTGCCCTGGCCCTGGGGCTCCCGTATCTGATCAACGTCACGGCGTACGCGGCGGTGACCTCGATCGCCGTGATCGGCCTGTACATCGCCTATGTGATCCCCACCCTGCTCCGCCTGATCCGGGGCGACGACTTCACCCCGGGCCCCTGGCACCTGGGCCGCTGGTCCCGCCCGATCGGTGTCGTCGCGGTGACCTGGGTCGTGATCATCACGATGCTCTTCATGCTGCCGCAGGTCTCGCCGGTCACCTGGGAGACGTTCAACTACGCCCCGATCGCGGTCCTGGTGGTTCTGGGCTTCGCCGCGACGTGGTGGCTGGCCTCGGCCCGCCACTGGTTCCTCAACCCGGATCACCTCCGCGCGACCACACCGGAGGCCACCACCCGCACCCCGTGATCCCGGCTCCGATCCCCTGCCCGTCACCGCTCGTTCCACGCTGATTCCCCTCGCGACGGGGCCCGACAACCGATACCCGATCGGCGGCCGGGCCCCGGCGGGCTATGCTCAGGGGTGATGTGCCGAGGGCCGTTAGCTCAATTGGCAGAGCAGCGGACTTTTAATCCGTTGGTTGTGGGTTCGAGTCCCACACGGCCTACGCGATGCAGGGAGGGGAAACCCCCTCTGACCTGCTACTTAGCGCCTCGATCGGTTTTATCCGGTCGGGGCGCTTCGTCATTCCCGGCCTCGTGCGTGAGCGATGCGTGAGCGGACGGTCCGACAGCAGGGGCTATGCCGGGGGCCTCACGAGCACGTGGCACCAGAGCGGCGGCTGCTTCTGCGGCAGCTTTATCGACCTCGGGCAGCAGGCTCGTGTATGTGTCCGACGTTAGCGTGATCGTGGAGTGGCGCAGCGTCTCCTTGATCGTGTGGAGATCGCCGCCCCCGCCGTGGGTGAGAGTGGCCGCGACGTGACGCAGGTCGCGCAAGGTGATCGGCGGCAGGTCGGTGGTGGCGAGGATGCGGCGAAACGTCTGAGAAACCGTCTCAGGGTGCAGCCAGGAGCCGTCCTCGCGGGTGAAGACCTTGCCGGTCTCGTTCCAGGCGGCGCCCCACTTTTCCCGGGCGCTCAGCATCGCCTTGTGGTGCTCTCGCAGAAGGGCGACGTTGACGCTGTCCAACGCGATCGTGCTGGCACTGCCGTCGGTCTTGGGGGCGGACTCGTAGGGGTCCCAACCGTCGACGACGATTTCCCTGGCCGGGGTGATGAGGCCGGCGTCCAGGTCGACGTCGGTCCAGTTCTGGCCAACGGCCTCGCCCCTGCGGAGACCACGGGTGCCCACGAGGTGGAAGAGCGCGTAGAGCCGGTCGGCTTCGGCTGCGTCCAGGAACGTTCCGAACTGCGCCGGCGTCCAGACCATCACCGGTGATGGCAGCTCACCGGTGGCACGCCAGTGCTCCACCCGCTGGGCCGTCCAGAGCAGGGGCTTCGGGCGCTTGCCGGACTCCAGCTCGACGTGGGAGGCCGGGTTGAAGGTGATGTACTGCTGGGCGATCGCCGCGTTCAGAGCCGCTCGCAGCGTGCGCCGGATGCTCTGTTGCGTCGCTGGGCCGGTGATCTTCCGGAACGGCTTCATCTCGGCGAGCTTTGCCCGCTCGACGGCGAGCCGTGCCCGCTCGGCTGCGATGGGGCGGCCGGGCTTGCTGGGCTTGCACCTGGCGATCTGCTCGTGCCGTTCGAGGTTCTCCGCCTGGATCACCTCGTTGGCATCGGCTATGCCGTCGTACATCTCCACCAGGTGGCCGACGTTGAGACGGTCGAGGCGGACATGGCCGATGCGCGGCTTCAGGTGCACGCGGATGTGCGAGGCGTACCCGTTGAGCGTCGTCTTGCGTGACTTCTTCGCAAGAAGCCACTGGTCGAGCCATTCGCCCACGGTTCGCCGGCCGATCAGGTCCAGGCCCGCCCTGAAGCGCCTGCGGGTGTCCTCGATGTCGGGCAGCGGAGCCTTCTCGTCCGCGACCTGTTCGAGCAGGGCCGCGATGCGGGCCAGGTCGTGCTCGTCATCGGAATCGGCGATGGAGATGAGGGCCCGCACGTGGTCCAGGTCGGCCTGCGCGGTCTTCAGCGTCTCGTAGCCGGCGCGGTTGAAGGAGCGGCGGGTGCCGTCCTCGCGGGGCGGGAGTTCCTGGCGTATGGAGTAGGAGCCGTGCTTGCGGCTGGTGAGCTTGGGGCACTTCTTGCCGAGCGGCTTGCCGGTCTTGGGGTCGCGGCAGTAGCAGCGGCGGTGCGTGGAGCCCTTCAAAGGCGTTCCTCCGGTGTCGTGTTGGTGTCGGCTTCGGGCGGGTCGACATCGCCGAGTGCGGGTGGGAGGTCGGGTGGGGTGGCTCCGTCGTCGCGGAGGTCTCGGCGGAGGTAGCGGAGTTTGTACTTGGCGGAGATGGCCTGGTCGGCGTACGTGCTCCGCTTGCGTTCGGCTTCTTCCTGCTGGGCGCGGCTGGTTGCTGTCTTGGCCGCGAACCGCGCCCGTTCTTCTTCTTCGAGTGCGGCCAGGGCGGTACGTACGAGGCTGGCGTGGGCTTCGAAATCGGGGACCAAGCCCGGGTCGTATCCGGGTACTTCCTGTTCGCCGGTGAAGCGCCGCAGGGCGTCCCAGGTGGGGACGAGGCCCTGGAAGGGGAGTTCCTGGGTCTGGTCGACGTAGCCGACCGGGAAGATCAGGCAGGCCGGGTATGTCTCCAGGGCGGCGGCCAGGACGAGGACGTCCCTGGTCGATCACGGCCAGGAGATGGGCCGCGGTGCGGGTCCGGGGGCGTGAGCTGCGGACACTCTTGCCGTCCGCGGACAGCCGCCGGAGGCCTTCGGTCGCCTCACCGGCAGGCTTTCAGCAGTGGGGGCAGACCATCGGGGTGCCGTCGCTCAACTACGCGGCGCACAGTGTCCATGGATGCGGCCGGCCGCACACCGAGTGCTCCACGGGGTGGGAAACCAAGCTGGCCCAGGGTGTCCTGAGGTGCACGCCGCAGCCAGCGGCCGATCGCTGTATACGCGTGGGCGCCCACCGCGACCGCACAGACCGCCGAGCGCACCAGCGCGAGCAGCGGAAAGCGCCCCCCGGCGCTCACGCGGATCCCACGACTCGGCCACATCACCCGTTCCGGCGACGACACAGGACAGCAGCGCTGCGGGCATGGCAGACTCACGAATCACCGAAGCTCCGTTTTCTGGTACGGGACTTGAGAGGTCACGCACCACAACGGAGCTTCGGCCTTCCCGGACACGATGCCGCTGACCTGCCGCTTCACGAGATCACTTCGACTTTGCAGCAGCCCTGGGCCACCACCAGCCTGAACACCGAAACGGCCCGCCGAGGAAACCGACGGGCCGTCACGAAAAATTGAGGCTAACTTCATGGCCTTGACCTTCGGTCAGTCGCCAACTCCGCACGTGCGGTTCTGAGACGAGAATCCATCACTTTTCTCCCTTTCTCTAGGGCCACTATATTCTTGCGAATCAGCGTTTTCTGATAATCGGAATCAATCGCGTACCATCGATCGAGGAGGCCGCTGCTTATATTGCACTTGACTTCCGTCACGGCCATTTTTATCTCCTTGCTTTTATTCATCTTTCCTTCCCCAGGGGCATCCATTGGTGTTCTGAATGAATATCCAGAGCGGCGCATGCAGGCCGACCACTTCTCAAAATAATTGATCAGCCTCCCGTCGCGGAACGATCGATTCCAGCTATCGGCCTGAACTTTCATTGCCGCAGCATCGATTTTTTCGTAAGGAGGCTTAGATCCATTAATCACTTCCAGGGCGTGACCCAGGCACCCTGGATCGCGTAGTCTCGATCCGGGCTCCACCGGCGCGCCACTATCCCCCACCAAGCGCTTTCTTGCGTCAGGTGAAAGGCTTTCATTGAATTCCGAAGTCGAATTCTCCGAAGCCTCATTATCGGTGGGCTCATAGCCACGCCTCTGAGCTTCATTCAGGTCCGTAAGGCCGTAGCGCCTGGTGATCAACTTGACCGGGTTCCCGACATGGGGCGGCATCATGAAGTCGGAATACCCAGCGCTCCGCATGCATTTTTCTACCAACTTATTTCGAGCCAAAGCCAGGGTTCTATCCTCCGCTTCCGTGGTCAGGTAACGTTCTACAGGCAAGATCTTCTGTGTCGCGTCATAGCTATTCTTTTCGTGTCGTTTCTCGGAATCCTGGGATTTCGCGACGCTTGACGACCCACTGGAATCACCCATGCCTGCAAGGAGACAGATTGCCGCTACCGGAGCCAGAGAGAGTCCGGCTTTCGCGCTCTTTCTCATTTAAATCTCCAAGAGTGGAACATCGACGCCAGTTAGCATTATGGAACCAAGTGCAAAGAAACTACCGCCCGGCACCTTGGTGGTGTGGGCGGTAGAAGGCTCTGCTAATGCAAACTAGCTGAGCCACCAGCTAAACGATGCATTATTATTGTAAGTATTAACCAGCGGGCCAACGACTTGCGGGCCAAATGTGTCGTATGCCCCCTTGTGATAGGAGTTGAAGTAAACCCTCCCAGTGGCCCCGGTCCACCAGTTCGCGACAGAAGCGGCATTATTCTTCACGTTCTGCCCGAGGCCGGGGCAGGTGGATGCTGTAGCGGCGCAGCCGATGAACTTGGCAGGACTCCCATCGGAGTAGTAATTGTCGAAGTTATCTGGATTTCCATTTATTTCAATGCACGCGTTCTTTTGGTTTGAGTTGTAGTACAGATTGAAACCTTTGCACGGGCTGGCGGCCGAAGCGTTAGCCGCCCCTCCGATCACTGTTCCCCCGGTGAGGAGTGCGCCAACGAGAATTCTAGCGAATGCTTTACGCATTGAATTTTCCTTTCGCTTACCTTGCTTATGTGGAATTTATATGTGCTCTTCCACCCATGTCAAGATCGAAAATCCGTCACAAACAGGTCTATTGACTTGAAACGGTGTGATTCTGGTTAGCCCTTCAGCCCGGATCCACTGGCTTGATGTCTGTGGATATTTCTTCCGGAAACGAGGAAGTGCCTTGTGACCTGCGATGATGGGAGTTCTTCACGCTTCCAGCACGCACAATCGACAAGGCACTTCCGAGATGCAATCCTCCCAGGCCGCAGCGGGGGTCTCCGCACGGTTCGATGATCCTGGTGGGCGGCATGGTCGCGGGTGCCGACAGCATCGATGACATGGACCGGCTGCGGCACGGCGCGATGCGCCGCCCGTTCGCCGGAGTGCGGGCTCCGTCCACGCTGGGGTCGTTCCTGCGCTCCTTCACCCATGGTCATGTGAAGCAACTGCACGCCGTGGCCCGCCGGTTGTTGCCCCGTCTCGCGGCTCACACCCCGCTGCTGCCGGGCGCGGACCAGGTCGCCTACGTGGACATCGACGACACCATCCGCCGCACCCACGGCTACGCCAAGCAGGGTGCTGGATATGGATACAGCAAGGTCAAGGGCCTCAATGCGCTGCTCGGCATCGTGTCCACACCCCTGGCCGCCCCCGTGATCGCCGCTACCCGCCTGCGCAAGGGGCCATCGAACTCCGCTCGCGGTGCGGCCGCGTTCGTCGCCGAGACCATCCGCACCGCCCACGCCGCAGGCGCGGGCGGCCTGCTGGTGGTGCGGGCCGACTCTGCGTTCTACGGCGCCGACGTCGTGAACGCCTGCCGGGCCCTGAACGCGCATTTCTCGATCACGGTGCGGATGAACGCCTCCATCAAGGCCGCGATCGCAGCGATCGACAAGGCGGCCTGGAAGCCGATCAAGTACCCCAAGGCGGTCTGGGACGAGGAGGGGCAGTGCTGGATCTCGGACGCCGAGATAGCCGAGACCACCTACACCGCCTTCACCTCAAGCCGAAGAAACACCAGGTCACCGCCCGTCTCATCGTGCGGCGCGTCAAACGGCTGGGCTCCGCGAGCATGCCCGCTGGACAGGGCACGATCTTCGATACCTGGCGCTACCACGCAGCCTTCACCGACTCTCCGCTCCCGCTGACGGACGCCGAACGTGATCACAGACGGCACGCCGTCGTGGAACAAGTGATCGCGGACATCAAGAACAGTGCTTTCGCGCACGCCCCGTCCGGGCATTTCCAGGCGAACGCCGCCTGGCTCGCCCTCGCCGCCCTCGCACACAACCTCACCCGCGCCATCGGCACCCTGGCCGGCATCTTCCACGCCAGAGCCACCACCCCCACGATCCGCGATCGCCTCATCAACGTGCCCGCCCGCCTGGCCCGCTCGGCCCGCCACCTCGCCCTCCACCTGCCCGAACGCTGGCCCTGGGCAGGCGACTTCACACAACTGTTCACCGCCGTGCACACGCCACCACCGACCGTCTGACGCACCTGACCGACCCGCCCGAAAGGGCCCGACACCCATGGAAATGTGGAAGAGCTGGGCAGACCAGCGGCCACCCCATGCCCGAACCTGCAGATCACACACCCGGCCACCGAAAGACCTCTGAAACGATCACTCCGGAATCAAGCCGGTGGATCCGGGTTCAGCCTCCCCCGCGGTTGTGAGCATTGCTAAGGATCTGAACGGCAATCTGTCTCTCCGATGGAGATCGTAGGGGGCGTCCTACGCGCATCCCTTGCCGTGATGTTGGATGGCCGGGAGTTGTCGGTGCAGACGCGCCGGGAGCTGGAGAGCATCCGATACGCAATCCGCCTTGCTGAGGCGTGAGAGGGGACGACGTGGCTGACGACCTGTCCGCAGTAGGGCGCTTCCTGTACGAGGCGGGCACGCTCAAGTACACGAAGCGGACGGGCTGGTGGATGGCCGGGGTCCGCGATCCGGAGAGCGTCGCCGAACACTCCTGGCGCACGTCGCTCATTGCCACGATCATCGCGAAGCTGGAAGGCGCCGATCCCGCGCAGGCCGCGTTCCTCGCCGTGTGGCACGACACTCAGGAGACCCGCACCGGGGACGTGAACTATGTCGGGAAGAAGTACGCACCTGCCGGCGATCCGCAGGAGGTGACGGCCGACCAGACGGAAGGCATGCCTGAAGTCCTGGCCTCGGCGATCCGTGACTTGGTTGCGGAGTATGAGGCCAAGGAGTCACCGGAGGCCATCTGCGCCCGGGACGCGGACAAGTTGGAGTGCCTGCTCCAGGGAATCGAGTACAAGGCGCAGGGCTACGAGAACGCCCAGCGGTGGATCGACAACAGCCGCAGGCGCCTGGTCACCGAGACGGCGAATCGGCTGGCTGATGAACTTCTGGTGCAGGGGAGCATCGACTGGTTGCGTACCGCCCTGGGCGAGAACAAGGCCTGACCCCAGACGCACGAAACCGCCCCCTGCGCCAGTCGAAGCCGGGCAGGGGGCGTTGCCGTTCACGATCGTCGGCGGTCCGGCAGGCCGCACGCACGAAACTGCCGTCTTCCCCTGCTGGGTGCAGGGGAAGACGGCTGGCGACGGCAGTTCCTGGCCTCGGGGCGAGGGTGGGGGAAGGGGTAGCGCTGCGTGAATCCGCCCCCTCCCCGAGGGGGCGGATTGCCGTCCGGTCGCAGCCCCGTCGGCCGGCCAGGGCCTGGAACGGGCGGTGGCAGCAGCTAACCAGTTCGCCCTCTGTCGTCCCAAACGTCCCATCGGCCAGATGGGTGTACGGGCCCCAGATGTGAGCGCCACGATCGGGCGGAAGAGTGAAGCCGCATGTCCGGGGTGCTGTGGCCGGCAGCTTGGGGCACGCTGAAGGCATGAGCGCCCCGATAGTCGTCCACCGCCCTTCCTCGGCAGGCGGTCGGGCGGTCACCATCAACGGTGAGATTGCCGGCCTCGCCCGCGACGACAGTGACCTCGTCGAATTCCTCCGGCGGGCCGGCCTCTACGACTGTGAACAGATCCTGGACGACCCGCAGTGGACCGAGTGGCGCGGCGGCCGGGCCCACCGGTACGAAGCGGCATGACGAAAGCCCCCTCCCGCCGAAGCGGAAGGGGAAGAATCCCCGCGCGTGCGGGGGAGCAGGTGACCAAGGGCTTTTCGTGGTCGCGTTGCCGACGAGGTCAGTGAACGTCGAACGAGTGTGTGAAGTACGCGTTTGTGGTGTTGCAGGCGTAGACCTTGGCGTAGGTGGGCGCGGTGGTGGCCCCACTCCGTGTGCTCGTACGCCGTCTTCGGCCGCTCGGTGTGCTGCTTCTGCCAGGGTTCTTGATCCTGACCGTGGGCTCGCTCGGCATGCGGGGGCTGACGGGGCTGCCGGGTGGCTACGTCGTGAAGGGGTTCGACGACCTGATGAAGATGGCCGTGATCGTCACGGCCATCGACGTCGGCATGCTCGTGGGAGTGGCCCTCACGGAACGGCGACAGGGGATGGCCGGGAGGGGCGGGCAGCGAGTGCGGTGGATTACGACAGTTGGGCGTGGCGCTCGGCGGGTGGGGTGGCCTTCCTGCGCTCCCGCAGATGGGCGTAGGCCATGAGGCCGAGGAGGGCGATCAGGAGTACCGCCGAGGAGCCCGGAGTGCCGAGGTCCAGGCCGCCCTTGGCGGTCGGCTTGGTGAGGAAGTCGCCGGCGGTGGCTCCCAGGGGGCGGGTGAGGACGAAGGCGATCCAGAACAGCGCGACGTTGGGGACGGCCGGGACCCGCATCAGGGCGGCGAGTACGGCCAGGAGAGCTGTGACGAGCAGGGCGCCGCCGGCGTAGCCGAGGCCGGAGCTGTCGGAGAGGAAGTCGCCCATGGAGGTGCCCAGGGTGTTCGACACCAGGATCGCGGACCAGAAGAGGGCCTCGCCGCGGAAGGTGACGATGTCTCGGATGGCGAAGGTCTGCCCGGTGAGTTTCCAGACGAGGAAGACGGCGATCAGCAGGGAGACGAGGATCGCGGCGCCCGCGGGGTATCCCAGGCCCAGGCCCTGGGGGCCTCGGCCCAGCGAGGTCGTGCCCGGCGTGAGGTACTCGGCGCCGGCGTCGCGGTTCATGAAGTCCGACATGGTGGTGCCAGCCATGCTCGTGGACAGGATGACGGTCCAGTAGAAGAACGGGTTGTAGCGCTTGGAACGCAGCTGCACCACCAGCGTCACCACGAACACCAGGAACAACGCGATCGTGGTGAGGAAGTAGCCCAGTCGCAGCGTCTGGGAGAAGAGGTCGCCGGCCGTCTCACCGAGGGTGGTGGCGGCGATCTTCATGATCCAGAAGGCCAGGGTGACCTCGGGGAGCTTCTTCATCACATACGGGCGCTCACGGGCGGCATCCACCGCGGTGAGGAATTCCGGCTGCCCCACAGCGCACTCCTGGTCGACCGTCCGGCGCTGCACCGCTCGGGCGGTGGGCGACCGGTAGTTGTGTGGCAGCGGTGAACGGACTCGGGCGCATTGCTCGCACTCCGGCCGCGCCTGTGCGCCGGCCTCTCATCGCGCCTCCGCGCCCCCGCTGTCCTCGCGTCTACGCAACGTAGACCGCCTACAGCGACGTAGACGGAACGACACCCCTGCGCGTGCCACGCCGCTCACGGGAGCGGGCGTTCCGGCCCGGTCGGACGGCGCTCTCTCTGGGCTGAGAGGGTGATCGTCATGCCCTCGCCAAACAGACGCCTTGCCGCCCGCGCCGCCCTTCTCGCCCTGCTCATCGCTCCTGTCTGGGGCTGTTCGGCCGGAACGGAACCCGGTCCGCCGGGTGGATCCGCCGGAGGGAATCCCTCGCCGTCGTCGACGACGGGTGCGCGGCACGAAGGGCTGGGCGACATCTTCGTCGGCGGGCGGGCGGTCACCGGGTCGAAGCCTTCCGGGAACGCGAAGTTCCCGTATCGGCGCACATACGTGGACGGTGACCTGTACTCCGCCGTTACGGGCTACCGGTCCATGGCCTTCGCGAAGGCAGGGCTCGAAGCGGTGTACGACGGTGTGCTGACGCCCCGTCCGGGTGATGGTAGGTCAAGTGCCGGCGAGGTGATGACCACGATCGATCCGGATGTGCAGAGGGCGGCCGGTGACGGGCTGCGGGGCCACAAGGGCGCCGCTGTCGCCATGGATGCCGAGAGCGGGCGCCTTCTGGCTCTGGTGAGCGCGCCCTCGTACGATCCGTCGTCGTTCGCAGGCAACTCCACGGCGGACGGCGAGGCGTGGCAGCGGCTGACGGGTGATCAGGGCGAGCCGTTGCTCAATCGGGCACTTCGCGAGGCCGTCGCGCCGGACGAGACGTTCGAGGTCGTCGTGGCGGCCGCCGCCCTTGAGCAGGGCGTGTACGCGTCGGTGGACGAGACCACCCGCAGTCCGCTCCCGTACGCCCTGCCCGGGAGCGGCACGGAGCTGCCGAGCGGCCCCGCCCGTTGCCGGAACGCCTCCATCCGGACCGCTCTGCGGTACTCGTGCCGCAATGTCTTCATGGCCATGGCTGTTGAGGTGGGGCAGCCCCGTCTCGTGTCGACGGCGAAGGCCTTCGGCTTCAATGACGACGCGCTGCTCGTCCCCGTACGGGTGGGGAGAAGCGACTGCCCCGAGGGGGACGTCGGCGGGACGGACGCGGCGCTCATCGGCACCGGACGAGGTGGGGTCACCGCCACGCCGGTCCAGATGGCCAGGGTCATGGCCGTGATCGCCAACGGCGGGAAGCGTGTCGATCCCCAACTGGTCTCGAAGGTGGTCCGTGCCGACGGGCGTGCGGAGAAGCCGCGGCGTGCCGCCGGCGGGCGGATCATCGGGCAGGGGACGGCCGAGCAGTTGCAGTCGGCCCTGAAGACATCGGCATCCGGTGCGGTGACCGAGCGTGGTGGTGCGCCGGGCGCGGTGATCGGCGGCAAAACCGGATGGGTTCCGCCCGCGCATTCGTACGGGGATGAATCGAGCGCCTGGTTCATCTCGTACGCCCGCTCGGGGCAGGGAAGGCTGGTCGCGTTCGCTGTTCATGTCGGAGGTTTCGACGACCGGGTCGACGAGGCCGATGGTGCGCGACCGGCTGTCCGTGTCGCGGAGAGGATGAGCGGGGCTGCGGCGGCCACGAGAGGCTGACGGCTGTGCCGGCGACGGGTGGTCGCCGGTACGCGGGCGAGGAGCGGCGGACGCGTCAGGCCGCCGGCTCGATGTTCTGGTTGGCGTGGAAGAGGTTGTACGGGTCGTAGGTGCGCTTGACGGCCGCCAGGCGGTCGTAGTGGTCGCGGTAGGTGGCGCGCACCCGGTCCTGGGTCTCGCCCGCGCCGATGAAGTTCACGTACGTACCGCCCATCGAGTGCGGGTGGAGCTCCTCCCAGTAGTCGACGCACCACTGCCTGAGTGTCTCGGCGTTGTCCGGGTCCGGGTCGATGCCCGCGATGACACCGGACCAGACCGCGTCCCGGTAGGCCCAGGCCGTGTCGTCGGGGCCCGGCCGATGCGCGGCGCCGTCCACCGGGTAGAGGTGCGTGGTCGACAGGCCGGTGGGGAGGCTCTCGGCGTACTTGGCGTGGACGGCGATGGCGTCGTCGGTGATCCGATCGAAGAAGTTGCCGCGCCAGTACCACTGCAGGCCGGAGGGAAGCAGCTCGTCGAACATGGACTGCAGGGCGGGATAGGGCATCGGCGCCACGAAGTGGAAGGCGGGCGGGCCGGGGTCCGCCACGGGCCTCAGGGTCGCTTCGAGGAGGTCGGGGGCGCCCGTCCAGCACCACACGACACCGCACATCTTCTGGCCGTGGATCTCCTCGGGGAAGGCCGGAGCGGGCGGCACGGTGAGCGCGGCGAAGAAGCCGCTCAGGTTCTCGGTGGCCGCCGGCAGGAAGTCGCGGTACCAGCGCAGTACGTCGGGGGTCCGGTCGACCGGCCAGACGGTGATGGCGACGCCCACGGTGTCCACCGGGTGCATCCGGAACGTGAAGGAGGTGACGATGCCGAAGTTCCCGCCCCCGCCGCGCAGCGCCCAGAACAGGTCGGGGTGGGCGGTGGGGCTCGTCGTCACCGCGGTGCCGTCGGCCAGGACCACGTCCGCGGTCAGCAGGTTGTCGACCGTCAGCCCGTATCTGCGGGTGAGGTGGCCGTGGCCGCCGCCCAGCGTGAGGCCGCCGACGCCGGTGTTCGACAGGATTCCGGTGGGGGTGGCCAGGCCGAAGGCGTGGGCGGCGTGGTCGAGGTCGCCGAGCGTGGCGCCGCCGCCGACCGTGGCCCGTCGCGTGCCGGGGTCGATGTGCGCCCAGCGCATGGGCGACAGGTCGATGGTGACTCCGTCGTCCACCAGGCACAGGCCGGCGCCGCTGTGACCGCCGCCGCGGACCGCGACCACGAGACCCTCGTCCCGGACGAAATCGACCGCGGCCATGACGTCCGCCGCGTCGCCGCATCGCACCACGGCGGCCGGACGTCTGTCGATCATGGCGTTGTAGATCGTGCGGGCCGTCCGGTACTCCGGGTCCCGCGGAGCGATGACGGGTCCGCGCAGCGCGGCCCGCATCGCGTCCAGGGTGTCGAGCGCGGTGCCGTTCATGGTCCGGCCATCTCCCTGCTCACCTCGATGCGGACCGCTGCCCCCGCCCGATCCCCCGTCGGGCCGTCGGAGTGCGCCGGGGGCGTGCACCGGGTCCTCCGGCACCCCGGGACCGGGGGCGGCCGCCGTGGGCTGATGTCTCAAGCCTCCCCGCGGTCCGGGGGCCGTGCCAGTCCGCCGGACCGGGGGGAGCGAGACATGCGCGTCACGGACAGGGCGGCTCTGCTCAGACGAGGAGCTTCGTCTTCGCCCGCTGGTACTCCTCGTCCGTGATGGCGCCCCGGTCCTTGAGCTCGGCGAGCTTCGTCAGGTCGTCGACGTGCTTGCCCTCCTTGGGAGCGTGCGCCTCGGAGGCGCCGGCGGCCTCCCGTACGTACGCCTTGAAGGCCGCCTCCCGGTCCTGCGCCTCCTTGACGTCCCGCTTCCCCATGGATTTGCCGCGCACGATCACGTACACGAGGACGCCCACGTACGGCAGCAGCAGGGCCACGATCAGCCAGCCCGCCTTGCCCCAGCCACCGAGGTCGTCGCTGCGGAGGATGTCGGCGATGACCTTGAAGAGCAGGAACAGCCACATGATCCAGAGGAAGAACCAGAGCATGGTCCAGAAGAGATCGAGCAGGGGGTACTTGTCCACAGTCCGCTCCCCTATCACCGCGAGTCATCGCGTCGACTGACTGAAAGGTAAATCAGTCATATCACCCCATATCCGCCCTCGCTCGTTGTTGTTCGAGACCCTCCTCGGAGGGCGGGTGCGGAGTACCGTGGAAACGTCGAGGGAGGCTCCGGCCTCCAGGAGGCGGGGTCGCCTCGTGGTCATGAAGCGGCGTGAACGGCGTGAGCAGCGACGCGGAGAGCGGCGCGAGCGGCGGCGTGAGCAGGCGCACGCTGGGACGCTCGCGAGGGCGCATGAACAGGGCGGATGAGTCCGCCCTGAGCCCGGTCGGGGCGATCGGCCGCGTCACCGTGCCGATCCCTCCCGACGGTCCGGGCGAAGTGCTGGTGGCCGTACGGGGCGGGTCGGAGGCCTACACCGCATGGTCGACGACGTCGATCGAAAGGGATGTGCGCGTCATTGTCGTCGACTCGGTCTCGGCACGCGGGGTGATCGTGGAGCGCCTGCCGCCCTGAGCGGAGCAGGGGCACACCCGCCTTGAGCAGTGACCTACGGCAGGAGTCTTCCGATGTTCTTCTGGCATGTTCCCGCCCCCAACGAGGCGATGCTCATATCCGGTTCCAAGGGGCAGACCCTGGACACCCAGTTCCGGATCGTCACCGGCCACGGCAGTTTCGTGCTCCCGGTCAAACAGAAGGCGCGCATGCTCTCCCTGGCGCTGCGCGAGGCGGAGATCACCGAGGACTGCGTGACCCAGCAGGGCATCCGCCTCAACGTCCGGGCCGTCGCGGTCTTCAAGGTCGGCGACGACGCCGTGTCCATCGCCAACGCGGCGCGCCGATTCCTGACGGAGCAGGAGCAGATGGAGGAGCTCGTCGGCCGGATCTTCGCCGGGCACCTGCGTTCCATCGTCGGCGGACTGACCGTGGAGCAGATCATCCGCGAGCGCAACCGGGTCTCGCAGGAGGTCATCGCGGGCAGCCACGGCGAGATGGAGAAGCTCGGCATCGTGGTGGACGCCCTCCAGATCCAGGAGATCGACGACGCCACCGGCTACATCAAGAACCTCGCCGCCCCGCACGCCGCCGCGGTCGCCAGCCAGGCCCGGATCGCCGAGGCCAAGGCCGACCAGGAAGCCAGTCAGCGCGAGCAGCAGGCCGCCGCGCTCAAGGCGGAGTACGAACGTGACACCGCGATCAAGCGGGCGGGCTTCCTCGCCGAGACCGAGCAGTACAACGCCCGCGCCGCGCAGGCCGGGCCGCTCGCGCAGGCCCAGGCCTCGCACGAGGTCATCGAGGAGCAGACCGCGCTGGCCGAACGGCAGGCCGCGCTCGCCGCGCAGCGGCTCGAAGCGGAGGTCCGACGTCCGGCGGATGCCGAGGCGTACCGGCAGCGCACCCTCGCGGAAGCGGCCCGTGACCGGGTGAAGTTCGAGGCCGACGGCAACGCGTACACCGAGCGGGCCATCGCCCAGGCCCAGGCCGACGCCAACAGCGTGCGCGCCGCCTCGCTGCGCGACGGCAACCAGGAGCTCATCGCGGCCAACCGCGTCGTGGAGAACCTGCCGGCGCTGGCCGACGCGGCGGCGCGCGGCATGTCGGGGGCCGACCTCACCGTTCTCAACGGCACCAGCGGTGTCAATGAGATGGCTGCGGGCGTGGTCGGCCAGGGGCTGGCGATCCTCCATTCGCTGCAGCGCGGCGCGAGCGCGATGAAGTCACCGGCGGTCGACGGGAAGGCCGCTCCCCGTATCACCGAGACGAATTGATCTCCGGGGCCGGATCGAAGGGGCGGCGGGACGCGGGAGATTCGCCGAGTGGTCATGAGCGCGCCGGACATGGCGTAGAGTTGTGTTCATCGACGCGGGGTGGAGCAGCTCGGTAGCTCGCTGGGCTCATAACCCAGAGGTCGCAGGTTCAAATCCTGTCCCCGCTACTGAAGATTCAGGCCCGGCACGCACACAGCGTGCCGGGCCTGAATCATTTCCCCGTAGCCGTCCGGGGCGCCGTTCGCGTCGCCGCCGGTTCCCGGTCAGCGGTTCTTGGTTCCCGGACCTCGGGCTTGCGAAGGGGCGGGGCGGACGGTGTGTGAGCTGGACCACGCGTACCCCCATTGGCCGATGAGGAGTCGCCGCGCGCCTTCGCTCAGGTGAGCCTGGGGTGGGGCGCGGTACCGTCCGCAGCCGTGCGCGTACCGGGCAGGAGACCACAGGTGTGGAAGCGGCTGAAGCGGCACGGCAGACATGCCGGGGGTGGCGTCCGCACTCGGCGGTTCGTCCGCGCGCTGCCCGCCCTGATGATCGTCGGTGGGCTGGTGTTCGACTTCCTCACCCCGCCGCCCTTCACCGCCATTCCGCTGTTCGTGGCCGCGCCGCTGATCGCCGCGCCGTTCTTCTCGCTGTCCGGCACCATCCTCACCGCCGTCGCCTCGCTCCTGGCCCTCGTCGCGCTGAGGCTGCACAGCAACACGTTGCCGCAG
The DNA here is from genome assembly GCF_040643055.1 of Streptomyces sp. NPDC047515. Lineage (NCBI taxonomy): Bacteria > Bacillati > Actinomycetota > Actinomycetes > Kitasatosporales > Streptomycetaceae > Streptomyces > Streptomyces sp. NPDC047515. Next base: position 24,394 of record NZ_JBEYTM010000033.1, on the reverse strand, counting down.
GTCGTGCCGTTGATCGAGCTGCTCACCCTGGCCACGGTGTCGGTCCTCGCGGTCGTCATCAACGGGGTCGTGCGGCGCGGCAGCGAGCAACTGGCCTCCGCGCGGGTCATCGCGGAGACCGCCATGCGGGCGGTGCTGCCGAAGCCGTCCGACCGGATCGGCGGGCTGCATGTGGCGGCGCGGTACGTGGCGGCGCAGGCGGACGAGTTCGTCGGCGGTGACCTGTTCGCCGTGGCGGACACCCCGCACGGGGTGCGGCTCGTGGTCGGGGACGTGCGGGGGAAGGGGCTCGACGCCGTGGAGTCGGTGGCGGTGATCATCGGCGCGTTCCGGGAGGCGGCCGAGCAGGAACGTTCGCTGGAGGGCGTGGCGCAGCGGCTGGAGCGGGCGCTGGCGCGCGAGGGAACGGGGCGGGGCGGGCTGGACGCCGTCGAGGGCTTCATCACCGCCGTACTGGCCGAGATCCCGTCCGGGCTGTCGCGGGTACGGATCGTCAACCGCGGCCACCCCGAGCCGATCCTGCTGCATCCGGACGGGGCGCTGGATGTGCTGGGACCGTCGGTGCCCGCGCTGCCGCTCGGGATGGATCTGGGGGTGTGGCCCGACCGGGCGGACGAATGGGATCTGCCGGCGGGGACGACGCTGCTCCTCTACACCGATGGCCTCTCCGAAGCGCGCAACGCCGACGGGGTCTTCTACGATCCGGCGGCGCGGCTGCGCGGGCGGATCTTTCCGGGCCCCGAGGAACTGCTGTCCGCCCTGACCGACGACGTACGGCGGCACACGGGCGGCGAGACGACCGACGACATGGCGCTGCTCGCGGTCGTACGTCCTGCGGAGGGGCAACCGCACCGGCGCAGGACCGTGAAGATCGTGGGTCTGGACACGATGTGACGGGTGGGGCGGGCGCGTGGTGCGGACCGGGCGGAGTCTCGGGCACGGCATGCCACCGTCCGTAACCGAAGGGCGCCGCTCCGCATAATATTTGACGCAACGTCAGACGTCGGGTAATGGCTGAGGGTCGATCAACTCATCCGATTCCACCCGGGTATGTCCCGTAAAGTCCAGGCCAAAGTCGTGAACGATCAGTGGGAACGGCTTGGAATCGGGCCCGGGTGTCTATTAACGTTCGATAACGCAGCGCGGTCGTCCCAGCCGTCGTCAGTGGCGGCACCGTGCGCGAGCGCCGAATTCCGCAAGGGAACCGGGGAACCACCTACATGGGGTGAATCGGACACCTGTGTCTCACGAGAGGCAGAGGCGCCCGTAGGAGACCTTCCTGCTCCGAACCCGTCAGCTAACCCGGTAGGCGAGAAGGAAGGAAAGGAGTGCGCCCCCGTGGCGTCCAACAAGCCTGCCCCCGAGGCCCCCGTGCGGTTCACCTCGGACTTCGGCCCCGGTGTCGACTCCGGCCCCGGTGTCGACTTCGGCTCCGGTTCCGGATCTGACTACGGCTACGGCCCCGGTCACGGCCCGGGTTTCGCCTCTGACGCCGGACTGGGCTCCGACACCGGCTACGGCCCCGGTTTCGCCTCCGATGCCGGTTACGGAACCGCCGGGACGGGAACGGCGTTCGGCACCGGCTACGGCACCGAGCCGGGCGGCGACTTCGCCGGTGGGTCCGGTGAGTTCGGTGGGTCCGGCGACTCGGCAGAGCTCCGCAGGGAATTCCGCGCCGACGGCGACGGCGAGCCCGAACGAAGCCGGGACGAGTGGAACCCCACCGAGGAGTCCGTCCGCCCCGTGCGCGGCAAGCACCGCGTCGCCAAGCAGCGCAACGGACTTGCCCGTAGCTCCACCGTGCTCGGGGTCGGCGTCATCGCGGCGGTCGGTGCGGGCGGCATGGCCACCGCACAGAGCAAGCCGGCGGTCTCCATCTCCCTTCCCGATTCCATCGCGGACAATCTGCCCGACGCCAAGTCCCTTCCCGGCGTGGGTTCCCTGTTCTCCGGCGAGTCCGAAGCCGACAAGGCCGAGACCGTCGCCGCGTCCGCGCCGCTCACCACCGCCGGCATCACCACCGCCGAGGCCCAGCAGGGCACGACGGACGCGGGCGAGGTGCTCCGCGCCCGTATCCTCCAGCAGGCCGAGCAGCAGCAGGACGCCGCCGACGCCGAGGCCAGGGCCGCCCAGGAGAAGGAGGCCGCGCAGAAGGCCGCCGCCGAAGCCAAGAAGCAGCAGGACGCGGCCGAGGCCAAGGTCGCCGCCGAGAAGAAGAAGGCGGAGGAAGAGGCCAAGAAGAAGGCGGAGGCCCTTCGGCTCGCCAAGCTCGCCGCCGGCTACGCCATCCCGACCACCTCGTACACGATCACCTCGACCTTCGGCGAGGCCGGCTCGATGTGGTCCTCCGGCTACCACACCGGCCTCGACTTCGCGGCGCCGACGGGTACCCCGATCAAGGCCATACACGGCGGCACCATCAAGTCGGCCGGCTGGTCCGGTTCGTACGGCTACCGCACGGTGCTGGAGCTCGAAGACGGTACGGAGCTCTGGTTCTGCCACCAGTCCTCGATCGGTGTCAGCGTCGGCCAGGAGGTCACCACCGGCGAGACCATCGGCCGGGTCGGTGCGACCGGCAACGTGACGGGCCCGCACCTCCACCTGGAGGTCCACACCCCGGCCGGTATGGGTATCGACCCGATGGCCTGGCTGCACGACAAGGGCCTCAACCCCTGATCGACCGGCCGCCTCGCGGCCCGCGTGATCCGAGCCGGTTCGCCGGCCACTGAAACCCGGCAGCCCTGACGCTCTCCCCCCGACGCCAGGGCTGCCGGTCTGTCGGCACAGTCGCTCCGGCCGGAGGGGTGGGCCGGGCGGATCGGTGGCCGATGGGGTGGTGGGCCGGGTGGAATGGCGGCTGGTGGGCCGGACGGGCATGGGCCGGCCGGAGCGACGGGCCGGGCGGATCGGTGGGCCGGTGGAATCGACGGGCCTGCCTGAATGGCGGGCTGCCGGAATAGCGGAACCGCTGGTGTCCGTTGATCCACATATGACTTCTCTTCGTAAGCTGGGCCCTTCCGACCTCCAGGTCTTCCCGCTCGCCCTCGGCGGCAACGTCTTCGGCTGGACGGCCGACGAGGCGCAGTCGTTCGCCGTGCTGGACGCCTACGCCGCGGCGGGCGGCAACTTCATCGACACCGCCGACGCCTACTCGGCCTGGATCCCGGGCAATGAGGGCGGCGAGTCGGAGACCGTCATCGGGAAGTGGCTCGCGACACGTGCCAACCGGTCCGAGATCGTCGTCGCGACGAAGGTCGGCGCCCACCCCTCGTACAAGGGGCTCGCCGCCGCGAACATCAAGGCCGCGGCGGAGGCGTCGCTGCGTCGGCTCGGCACCGACCACATCGACCTCTACTACACCCACTTCGACGACGAGACCGTCCCGGTCGAGGAGATCATCACCGCCCTCGACCAGCTGGTGAAGGAGGGCAAGGTCCGGGAGATCGCCGCCTCCAACATCAGCCCCGAGCGGCTCCAGGCGTCCCTGGACTTCTCGGAGCGCGCGGGGCTGGCCCGTTACGTGGCCCTGCAGCCGCACTACAACCTGGTCTCCCGCGACACGTACGAGGGCGAACTTCAGGAGACGGCCGCTCGGGCCGGGCTCGCCGCCGTCCCGTACTTCGCCCTGGCCTCCGGGTTCCTCACCGGCAAGTACCGTCCGGGTGCCTCGGTGGAGAGCGCTCGGGCGGAGAAGGCGGGGCAGTATCTGGAGTCGGAGCGGGGACAGAAGGTCCTGACCGCGCTCGACAAGGTCGCCCAGGAGCACGACGCGGAGATCGCGACCGTCGCGCTGGCGTGGCTCGCGTCCCGGCCGACCGTCGTCGCGCCGATCGCCTCGGCCCGCACCGTCGAACAGCTGCCCGCGCTGGTGGCCGTCGCCGACCTCCGGCTGACCGAGCAGGACCTGGCGGAACTCACCGAGGCATCCGCCTGACGGGGAGCGCCCGGTCGTCCAGGATCGCGGTCGTCCGTTCGCGAACGCCCCGGTAGCGCAGCGCTGCCGGGGCGTTCGCGCGAGAGGGACGGTTCATCCCGGCCGCGACCGGCCCGTCCATCGCCCTCCTTGCGCGGCGGACGATCGCTTCGGTCCTGACCGCGACCCGCCTACTGGTTCCGCTGCGGTGGCTGGTGCGGGGCCGGATAGGGGTTGTAGCCGTGGCCGCCGTACTGCGTGTGCTGCGGGAACGGGGGAGCGTACGGGCCCGGTGGCGGCCGGTGGGGGCGCAGACGGCCCGTCGCCTGCGCCGCGTACGTCAGCGCGGGAGCGGCCACGTCCCTGCGCTGCCAGAGATGGTGCAGCAGTTCCAGCTCGCGTTCGGCGAAGTCCGCACCCGCGGCCCCGCGGCGGGCCTGCCTGCGCAGCGAGGCCAGCGAGGTCGCGAACGACTCGTACTCGGCGACGGCGCGGGCGGCAGCCTTGCCGTGGGCCTTGGCCTGCGCCTTGGCACGAGCCCTGACCTGGGCCGACGGTCCGCTCGCCGGAACACGTCCCGTCCCGGGCCTCGGCGCGTATCCCTGCCCGTGCCCCGGCGCGTGTCCCGGTCCGTATGCCGACGTGTGCGCCTGCGGGTGTCCCGGTCCTGGTCCTGGTCCGTGTCCCGGTCCGTATCCCGGTCCTGGTCCGTAAGTCGGCGAAGTCGGCGCGTATGCGGGTCCGTACGGGCTCATCCAGCTTCCCCGGGCCGCGAGGGAGTGCCGTTGGCGTGCCGCGTCGCGTGCCATGCCTCGGGCCCGCATCGAGGAGAGGGCGAGCGGCTCGGCGGGGGTGAGCCAGCCGGCCGCCGCATAGGCGGGCAGCTCGGCGGAGAGCGTACGGAGCGCCCGCTGGCGCGACCAGATCGCCAGCCAGGTCACCAGGCCGAAGACCGGGACCATGAACACGCCGTACACGGCATAGAAGCCGTACGGACCGACGGTCGCCGAACCGTTCCACAAGGCATGCATGCCCATGGCGAGAACGAGGCCCAGCAGCGGCAGAGCGAGGCGGCGGATCCGACGCCGCCGAGCGCTGGCCGCGGCGAGCCCGAAGCCTATTCCGGTCAGCACCGTGAAGAGCGGATGCGCGAACGGCGACATCACGGCCCGCACGAAGAACGTCGCGGCCGTCACCGAGACGACGCCCGAGGTGCCGATCTGCTGGTCCTCGCCGAAGGCGTTGCCCAGGTAGAGGATGTTCTCCGTGAAGGCGAAGCCGCTCGCGGTGAAGCCGGCGATGACGACGCCGTCGACGATCCCGTTGAACTCCCGCTTTCGGAACAGGAAGATCAGCAGCACGGCCGCGGCCTTGGCGCTCTCCTCGACGACCGGCGCTATGACCGTGGCGCCGAGGGTGTCGGCGTGCGACGGGTCGGCGGTGGCCGTGGCTATCCAGTGGGTCGCGAACGAATTCGCGAGGATCGCGACCAGGGCGGCCGCGAACGCGCCCCAGGCGAAGGCGAACAACAGATTCCGCCAGGGCGCCGGCTCGACCCGGTCCAGCCAGCGGAACGCCGCCATCAGGAGCGGGACGGGCAGCACGGCGAGGCCCAGACCGACGAGAAACCCCTCCGTGCCGGTCTGGTCACGGACCAGGGCCAGGATCGCCAGGCCGCACAGCGCGAGCACCGTGAACACGGCGACGATGCGGAAGGTCCTGCTGCGCCACACCATGCCGACGCGGCGAGGCCGGTAGCGCCAGTGCCTGCGCTCCGGCACGGCAGCCAGGATCTCGCCGACCCGCTGCTCCTCAAGCAGGGGGACGGCCGGCTGTGACTGCCGCTGCTGGACAGACCCGTCGGACACCACCCGATGACCCTAACGAGCAGCACTGACACCTGGCCATGGGGCGCCGGGTCGGCCGGCTCCCGCCCGGAGGCCGGTGCCGCCGTCAGGGGACGTGAGGAGCGGACGTCAGGAGCGGACGTCAGGAGTGGACGTCAGGGGTGGACGTCAGCGGCGGGCGAAAAGCAGGTCGTGCACGACATGGCCCTTGTCGAGGCCCTGGCCCTCGAACCGGGTCAGCGGCCGGGACGCCGGCCGCGGCGCGTACCCGCCGTCCGCCTGGGTGTTCTCGAAGAGGGGGTGCGCGGTCAGCACCTCCAGCATCTGCTCGGCGTACGGCTCCCAGTCGGTCGCACAGTGGATCACGGCGCCCGTCTTCAGCCGCTGGGCCGCCAGGTCGAGGAACTCCGGCTGGATCAGGCGTCGTTTGTGATGGCGCTTCTTGGGCCACGGGTCGGGGAAGTACACGCGCAGCCCGTCCAACGAGTCGGGCTTCAGCATCTCGCGCAGCAGGATGATCGCGTCACCGTTCGCGACCCGGATGTTGGTCAGGCCGTTCCGGTCCGCGAGGCCCAGCAGATTGCCCTGGCCGGGGGTGTGCACGTCGACGGCGAGAATGCCCGTGCCCGGGTCGTCGGCCGCCATTTGTGCAGTGGCCTCACCCATCCCGAAACCGATCTCCAGCACGGCCGGGAGCCCGTCGAACAGCTCGGGCAGATCGAGGACGCGCTGCCCGTCGATGTCCAGGCCCCACTTCGGCCAGAGCCGCAGCAGGGCGTCCTCCTGGCCGGGCGTGACGCGGCTGCGGCGCGGCTGGAAGCTGCGGATTCGGCGCTCGTGATGCGATCCGGCCGGGTCGATGGCGGGTCCGCCGGGGAAGCGTGGTTCCTGGCGCAGCCTGCGCTGCCGCTCGAAGGAGGCGGCGCGCAGATCGTCCGGAATCCCCGCCGCGGGGGAGGAGGCGGGCTCGGCCGAGGAGGCAATGCCGGGCTCGGCCGAGGCGCTGCTCGCTCCGGCCGCGGCCTGGCCGGGCGTCGGGGCGGAAGGATGCGCGGACGGGCTCGCGGAGGGACTCGCCGAGTGGTTCGCGGAGGGATTCAAGGACTCAGACACAATGCCCCGATTCTACGGCGGGCGGTCTCCACCCCGTCCCCTGTGCCCGGAGCAGTGCCCTGCGTGCCACCTCCCGCCCGATGGGCAGGGAGGCCGTCGCGGCGGGCGACGGAGCGTTCAGCACGTGAACGGTGTGCGGGGCCTCACGGATCAGGAAGTCGTCGACCAGGGTGCCGTCCCGCAGCACGGCTTGGGCCCTGACCCCGGCCGCGGCGGGCCGCAGATCGGCCGCCGTGACCTCGGGCAGCAGTCGCTGCACGGCCGTCGTGAACGCACGCTTCGACAGCGAACGGCGCACCTCGCCCGCCCCGTACCGCCAGTGTCTGCGCGCGATCTGCCAGGTGCCCGGCCAGGTCAGGGCGTCCGCCAGCTCACGGGGGCGCACGACGGGCCAGTCGTACCCCTCACGGGCCAGCGCCGGCACCGCGTTCGGCCCGACGTGGACACTGCCGTCGTGGCCGCGGGTCAGATGCACACCGAGGAACGGGAACGCCGGATCGGGTACTGGATAGACCAGGCCGCGCACCAGCTCCGGCCGCGCCAGCTCGTAGTACTCCCCTCGGAAGGGAACGATCCGCACCCCCGGATCGTCGCCCGCGAGCCGCGCCACCCGGTCGCTGTGCAGCCCCGCGCAGTTGACCAGCACCCGGGCCCGCACCACCGGACCGTCCGCCGTACGCACCGCCACACCCCAGGGGCGCCGGTCGATCGCCGTGACCTCCGCCCCGTAACGGATCACCCCGCCCGCCTCATTCACCTCGGCGGCGAACCGCGCCGCGACCGCCGCGAAGTCGCACACCCCGGTCGTCCCGACGCGGATCGCCGCGAGCCCGTGGACCTGTGGTTCGTGCTGCGCGATCTGGGCGGGCCCCAGCTCGCGCACCGGCAGCCCGTGCTGCCGGCCGCGCTGGACCAGCGCGTGCAGCCGGGGCAGCTCGGACCGCTCGGTCGCGACGATCAGCTTGCCGGTCACCGCGTGCGCGATGCCGTGCTCGGCGCAGAAGTCGACCATTTCGGCGGCGCCACGCACCGCGTAGCGGGCCTTGAGCGAGCCTGGGCGGTAGTAGATGCCGCTGTGGATCACTCCGCTGTTGTGCCCGGTCTGGTGACGGGCGGGGCCCCACTCCTTCTCCAGCACCGTCACCCGGGTGCCCGGAGCGGTGCGCGTGATCGCATACGCCGTCGACAGGCCGACGATCCCGCCGCCGATCACCAGCACATCGCAGTCGTACGCCGCGCGCGTCATCATCACGCCACCTCCCACCCCGATAGTGCACTGACCCACTGACAACGTACTCAAACCAGCGAAGCCCAGCGTGGCGTCGGATCTTTACGCCCGGCGGCATCCGGTGGCCCGCCGTATGCCGTCCGTATGCCGTCCGTATGCCATCCAGGCGCAGGAACGTAGGGACGCAGCGACCCCGGGTACACAGCGACACCGGGGGCGCAGCGACACGGGGGGCGCAGCGACCTCGGGGGGCGCGCTGGGCGACCGACGGGCGCCACGGCCCCGGGGCGCAAGGCAGGGACGCCAGGGCGTTGCCGTGGGAAGCCGCGGGGTGCGGGTCCTCGCCCCCGCGCGGTGCGGCTACGCGGGCGCCACCAGCAGTGGCCGGGCCCGCTCGCGCAGCTCGGCGACGCGCGGCTCGTGCCCGTACGGTTCGAGCCGGTGCAGCAGGTCCCGTACGTACTCCGTGGTCCGCGCCGAAGAGATGCGGCCCGCCACCTCCACCGCCCGGGTGCCCGCCGCGCAGGCCGCGTCCAGATTCCCCGACTCCAGCTCGGCCACCGCCGACACAACGAGCCGCAATCCGTGCGAGCGGACGAATTCCTCGGTCGGCCTGGACAGGGCCTGCTCGGTGAAGCGCCGCACCTGCCGGGGTGCCTTCAGGTCGAGGTGACACTCCGCGGCGTCGGCCGCGAACCGGTCGTACGAGTAGAAGCCCAGCCATGACGGGTCCGCATCGCCGTCCCGGGAACGCTCCAGCCAGCCCTCGGCGGCCTTGAGCGCGGCCCCCGCGGCCGGTGCGTCGCTCGCCTTCGCGTGAGCGCGGGCCTCCACCAGGCGGAAGAAGCTCATGGTGCGGGCGGTGGCGAGCCCCCGGTTGCGTTCGACGGCGGCCTGCGCGAGGTCGACCCCCTCGTCGGCGAAACCTCGGTAGGTCGCCTGCAGCGACATCGAGGCGAGGACATAACCGCCCAGGGGCACGTCGGCCGCGGCCCGCGCGAGTCTCAGGGCCTGGATGTAGTAGCGCTGCGCGGCCTCCTGCTGACCGGTGTCGAAGGCCATCCACCCGGCGAGCCTGGTCAGTTCCGCCGCGGCACCGAAGAGCGCCCGGCCGACTTCGTCGCTGTAGGAACCGAGCAGCAGCGGTGCGGCGTCGACCCGTAAGCACTCGGGGACCATGGAGGAACGCCAGTCCCCGCCGCCGTACTTGGAGTCCCAGCGACGGGCGTCCTGGGCGGCCTCGCGCAGCTTGGAGACATCGCTGTGGCCGACCCGCAGCGGGGAGATGTCGCTCGTGATCGTGGTGGCGGTCATGTTGGCGTGCGCGCTCGCGTTCGCGTGTGCGTTGGCAGTCGCACTCGCGTGTGCGTTCGCGGGCGCACTCGCAGCAGGAGTCGTGGGCGCGGACGCGGATCTGGGCGCGGATCCGGATGTTGTCTCCGGGCCCGGCTGGGCGGGGATGGACGTCGTCCGCTGCGTGCCCAGGGCCCCCAGGGTTCCCAGCGCGGCCTGAGCCGCCTGCGCATTCAGCGCATTTTGTGTTGCTTGAGCCGCCTGAGCCGCCTGTGTCGCCTGTGTCGTCTGTGTCGCCGGTGCTCCAGGCGCCGGCTGTGTGCCGAGCGCGGGCTGTGCTCCCAGCGGACTCTGAGTGGTCTGGCCCCCCGCGGTACCGGACGTGCCGGGTGCACCGGACTCCGGCTCCGCGGTCCTCCCCGTCGTGCCCGATGCCCTCTGCGCCCCTGCACCGGTGCGTGCGCCCCTTGCGCCCTGTGTGCCGAGGATGGCTGTCTCGGCGGCCGTCGCATCGCGCTCCACCGACGGGTCGGCGGGGGATATCAGCCAGCGGGACGCGGGCGTCGCATACGCGCTCACCGAGAACGAGCCCGCCAGCGACTGCCAGATCCCGCCGCTGCCCGCCCGCCGCCCGGCCAGATCCAGCCGGTACAGCTCGGTCGCCGAACGGACCGCCTCGGCCACATCGCGTGGAAAGGCCAGTCCGACCTCGGGGGCCGGATCGGCGTCCGCGAGGCCGATCTCGTGCAGCGGGACCGGACGGCCGAGTTTGGCCCCGATCGCCGCCGCGATGAGATGGGGCGCGGCGCCCTGCGGCACCATGCCCTTGGAGACCCACCGGGCCACCGACGTCTTGTCGTACCGAAGTGTCAGACCGCGCTGCGCCCCGAGGTCGTTGACCCGCCGGGCGAGCCCGGCGTTGCTGATTCCCGCGAGGGCGAGAACGGTTCCGAGCTTCTCGTTCGGTCCGCGTTGCTCCCTGGACATGCGCCACCCCTCGACACACAGACGGCCGCCGCGTCGCCGTTGCGGCGCGCGGCATTCGTACCGTGTCCTCCCCAGGGACGAACCCCGGCACTCCGACCGCACACGCATATGGCCGAGCCCCGAGGAATATGCCTCCTGCCGAGAACCTCAGTAAACCCAGCGTAGTTCGCCGCATCCCTACCGTTAAGGGGCAGACGTCCGTATGGCGGGATTGTTGTCCGTGCGGAGGTGAGCGGGTCCGCGGCTCCGCTCGGGCCGTCGCCGGCGTGCCCCTCTGGTCGCCGCGCACGGCGCCCCGGACCCGGCACGGAATCCTGCCCGGACCCGCGCGGAGCCCCGCCCGGACCTCGACACGGACCCGTCGCGAGGGCCCGTTCCACGCCCCGTCCGTGCGCTCCTGGAAACGCCGTTCGTGCGTGGTGACAGCCCCGTCCGCCGAGCCCCGTACGTGCCCCTGGCGTGTGGCCGTGCGCCCGGCCGTGCGCTCTCGTCCGGCCGTTTCGGAAGGACTTCCATGGTTGCTGCGTGGGTCGGCCCACTGCATTGGACTCAGTGGGCTGGGGGACACTGCCGCCTCATTCCCCGCAGGCGGCGGACCGGTCCGGGAGGTGAACGACACCTCCCGGACTGTGCGTTGAATCCGGTACGGGGGCCGGTGCGGGGCCGTGCGCGGCCCGGGTTCACGGCCGGGGTCGCGCACGTCGGCCGCCCCGGTGGTGATCGTCGGCGGGCGATGGGGGATTCCAGGAGGGATTCGGGGAGAATCATGGAACGAAGTGGGACCAAAAGGGACTTCTGATGCGATGAGTTCGCTGACGTCTGGGTTCAGTGCGCGCTAAGAATGGCCGAATGTCATCGGTTCCCCGAGGTTGGGCCCGGCGATTCGCGGACATCCCGTCGACCCTCCGACGGTCGTCCGTCACCAGGCCGTGGGCGACTCGGGGTGTGGCCGGATTCCGGCCGCTGGATCACGCCTGTCCGGGGAAAGCAACGCGCCCGGACTGCAAGCCCGTTGGGGCATGACCCGCCTCGTGCAGGCCGCGTCCAGGATGTCCCGCCGGAAACCCGCTGCCGGGTCACCGTCGGACGTGCCTCCGTCCGCGCCGGTAGGGGCCCGTTCCGCTCTGGTCTTTGCCAGGGGCGCATGCGCTTCCGACGTGCGCCGTCCGTAGCCCCTCCTGCGCGCCTTTGTCGTGGCAGCATGTTCGCAACGGCGCCGCGCACCACCGGAGTTCTCCCGACAATTTCCTGCTGCGCCGATTTGTCCACAGCCTGTGGAGGCGGCGATGCGTTGGTTGGTGGGGTGGAGCAGTATCGCCGCGAGCTTCGGCACGGCCGGTGCGGTGGGCGCCAGTGACGACGGGCGCACGATGCACCCCGTCGGATCCCAACTGCTCTGGGGCGACCCGGATCCGCTCTGGGCCGTCGGTGACTGGCGCCCCGACGAGATCCGTATCAGCACGGTCGAGACCGCGGAGGGCGCGCCCACCGCCCGCATGGCCGTCCTCGGCTGCTGCAGCGCCACCGACGAACAACTGCGCGTCGGCCTCCTCGCCGCCCGCGGCGGGGCCCTGCGCCATCTGACCTCCTGGCCCGGCAGCTACACGGCCGTCGTCCAGGTCGGCCGCCGGATCACCGTCATCGGGGACCTCGCCGGAGCCCGTCCGGTCTTCTACACCCCCTGGGCAGGCGGTACGGCGTACGCCACCGCCGCCCTCCCGCTCGCCGACCTCATCGAAGCCCAGCTGGACATCGGTCACCTGGCCGCCCTGCTCGCCTGCCCCGAAACACCGGAGGCGCTGCGCGACGGCACCCCGTACGCCGGAGTGAAGCGCATCCCGCCGGGGCACGCGCTCATTCTCCGCGAGGGCTCGCGCGAGATCACCGGGTACGAGGCGGTGGCCTCCCTCGCCGTCGCAGCCCCCCAGATCGACCCCGTCAGTGCCGTCGACGGGGTGCGCGACGCACTCGTCGAAGCCGTACGCGCCAGACTCACGGCCCCGCGCCACGCCCCCGAAACCCTGCCGCCCGACCCGGGCCCGGTCCCCGGCATGGGTCCCGCCGAACGACGCGCCGCCCGCGGCGCACCCGTACCGGGCATCGGCGCCGACCTCTCCGGAGGCAGTGCCTCCGCCACCCTCGCCCTGCTCGCCGCCGGACTGCCGGGCCTGCCCGGCACCCTCCTCGGCCACGGGACGGGAGCGGGGGAGCGGCTGCTCGCCGTCACCTTCAACGACCTCACCGCACGCGGACACGAGGACGAACTCGAACGCGCCCGCGTCATCGCGGCCAACCCGCGCCTGCACCATGTCGTCGTCGCCGCCGGGGAAGAGGCGCTGCCCTATGCCGATCTGGGGAACGGCCCACTCACCGACGAACCCGGCCCGTCCCTCGTCGTCGCCGAGCGCCATCGCCGCCGCCTCGCCTCGGGCAGCGCCGACCACTTCGTCGGCGGCGGCGCCCGGCAGGTGCTCGACGCCCACCCGGCCCGCCTCGCCGACCTGCTGATGGACCGACGCCGACGCCACCTGCTGCGCCCGGTCGCCGCACTCGCCAAGGCCGAGGGCCCTACCGCGCACTCCCTGTTCGTGCCGTTGACCGTCTATCGCGCCGCCCGCCGCCTGTCCCGTACGTCGTACCGCACGGGCCTGGAGACGGCGGCAGGCCGGCTGCCGGACGCCAACCGCCACACTCCCGACCTCGACACCCCCGCCGACGCTTCGCTCGCCGCCCTCGCCTGGTCGCGGCCGGGACCCGCCGCGCACTGGCTGACGGGGGAGGCGCTCGCCGAAGTATCGGTGCGTCTTCAGGAGGCGGCGATCCGGCCCGCCTCCGTCCAGCGTCCGGGTGAGGCCCGTGCCAGGGCGGCTCTCGCCCGGTACGCCGCGGACCACCGGATCCTGGAGCAGGCCGCGGAGAACCGCAGCCAACGGCTGCACGCCCCGTTCCTCGACAACCAGGTCGTACGCGCCGCCCGAGCGCTCCCCGAATCGCTCCGGGTCCAGCCGGGCGCCCGCGCCGCGATTCTGCGCCGGGTGCTCGCGGGCGCGGGCATTCACGAGCTGCCGCCCGGCTGGGGCACCCCCTCCCTGGCCACCTCGAACGCGACGGCCCGCACGGGCCTGCGCGCCGCGCTGCCCGATCTGATCGCACTCTTCGACGCCCCGCTGCTCGCCGACGCGGGCCTGGTCGAGGCCCGCGTCGTACGGAAGGCCCTGCGCGCCGCTTCGGAGGGCGAACCGCTCCCGCTGGACGGCCTGGCGCACCTGGCGTCCACGGAGCTCTGGCTCCGCCGCCTCGTCTCGCGGCGCGGCACCTGCTGGACGGGCACGGCGGCTCCTCGCCAGCGCGCGGTGGCGGGCGGAGTCGTCCCGGCGAGGCGGACACTGCAGCCGTAGGTACGCGGTGGTGCCCCGGCGGCACGCGCCGACCAGTGGTGTGTCAGGTGGCTGCCGGTTCACGGTGGCCGCTGGTCCCTGGTCGCCTCACTGACAGCTGATGGTCGAATCCGCCCAGTTGGCGAGTGCCACGCCGCCGCCCGGCCGCGCCCGCTCGACGACGAGCCGGATCCTTTCCTGACCGGCGATGCCTACTCCGACGGGCACGGCCGGGTCGTTGCCGTTCATCACGGGGGACTGCCACAGCCGTGCCCCGTCACCGTTGAAGACGGAGAAGCGCACCGAGCCCAGCCCCATCGTCATGTCGTCGAGCCCGACCACGGCCTCGTAACGCGTGCACTGCCGGTTCAGCTGGATCGTGACCGAGGACCTGCTGTGGACGGTCACACCGTGCGCGTACTGCGTGCCGCCGATCGACAGGCCGGAACGCTGCCAGACCCAACCGCTCTCACTGATCACGACCTCCGGTTCGGTGTGGTCGCCCAGCACCGAGTAGCTCAGCTCGCTGAGCCGGTAGGCGGTCGACGCAGGCGGCGGAGGGGGCGTCGGTGTCGGCGTAGGGGTGGGTGTGGGCGTGGGCTTCGGCGCGGGCGGCGGGGTCGGGGCAGGTGGTGCGGGCGGCACCGGCTCCGAGGTCGGCTTCGGCTTCGGGGCCGGCTTCGGGGCCGGCTTCGGGGCCGGCTTCGGGGCCGGCTTCGGGGCCGGCTTCGGGGTGGGGACGGGCTTCGGCGGCGGAGGCGAGATCGGTGCAGGTGGTGCAGGTGGTGCGGGCTTCGGCGGCGGCGTCGGCCTCGGCGGTGCGGGCGTCGGCGCGGCGGGCGCCACGACAGCCGGCTTTGCCGTGTGCTTGGCCTCGGGCTTCGACTGGTCGTTGCCGACCAGTGCCCAGGCGATTCCGGCCGTCGCGGCCACGGCAACCGCCGCCGCGATACCGGCCTTCGCCGGGACACCGAGACCTTCGGAGACCGCGGCACCACCGGCCGAGCCCCCGGACGCGCTCCCACCGGTCGCCGCCGCCGCGACTCCCGCGCCCGCGGCTCCGGCCGCACCCCCGGCGACGATTCCGGCGGCCTTGAGCGCATAGCCGGCGGCGAACCAGCCGACGACCGCGACCGGCAGCAGCGCGGGAATCCCGGCGTTGACATGGGCCAGCTCGCCCGCGGCGAGCCGGCACTTCACGCACTCTTCCAGATGCCCGCGCAACCCGCGCTCGGCCCGCATCCGGAGCCCACCCCGGGCATACGCGCCGAGGCGGTCGGCGTACCGCGCGCAGTCGCCGCCCGAGGTGAGCGCCTGGCTCACATGCGCCTGCAGGTAGGCCTGCTTGAGCCCCTCACGGGCCCGGCTGGCCAGCACCGCCGTGGCATTGGCGGTCAGCCCGAACAGCGGGGCGATCTCGCTGGGCGACTCCTCCTCGACGGTGGTGTGCCACAGCACCGCCTGCCAGCGCTCCGGCAGACTGCGGAACGCCTGCATCGCCATCGACTGTTCGGCCTCGTACATCGCCAGCACATCGGCACCGAGGTCGAGCGTGTCCGCGTCCGACACCTGGGACGACTGGGATGCCTGGGCCGCGAACACCGCGAAGTCATCGACCAATTGCTCCCGCTTCGCGGTCTTGGTCCAGGCGGCTCCGACATGTCGGACGGCGGTCATGAGGTAGGCCCGTACAGCTTCCTCGGGCCCCTTGCCCCTGCGTACCGCCTGCAGTGTGCGGGCGAAGACCTCGGCGGTCAGGTCGTCGGCGGTGTGTGCGTCCCGGCAGCAGGTACGCGCGTAGCGACGCACCGCGTCCGAATGCCGCCGGAACAATTCTTCGTACGCGAGATCGTCGCCGTCCCGCATCTGCCTGATCAACTCGGCATCCGAGAACGGGGCGTCGGAGGCACCGGCGGCGGTGCTGCTGCGCTCCCGCTGCATCGGCACCGCGCCCTCGGGCTCGACACCGGCCTCGACGGGCGCCGACCACGGACCGGGCAGGACAGTGCTGCCCCCGGCGTCACCACCGGCTCGCCCGGGTCCGGCCTGGCTCGGTACCTGCCGGGAGGACAGCCCACCGGCGTCCGTCGCACCGCTCACGGCGGGGACGTCGTCGAACGACTCTTCCTGCTGCCCGTCACCGGTCATCGCGGAAGCCCCCGTATGCGCTGTAGGACCCGAACATCGGGCAAGACTGTCACATGGCGCAATCACGCCGACGACTCAGCCCCAGCAACCACTCATCCGGGGCGCTTTCTCGAATGTGAGCACTAGTAGCCGCCCATTCGGGGAACGCTTATCGCGCTTCTTTTGCACACGGATGCTGCGGACAAAGGGGCGGCAGCTTCCTCGTCGAAGGCTCTGCCGAGTCCCGCCCCACGCTGATCGAGCGCGAAACACGCACCGATAAAGGCCCGTTCAGACGGCGTCCGCGAGTCGGCGGAAAGCCGACCGGGAGCCGACCGGGAGCCGAACTGAAGGCGCGGAGGGCCGGTCGGCGGGCGACGAGAGCACCCTGCCGAGAGGGTGTCTGAGGAACCGGGAGCCCGGTGGGACAAACGCGAAGGCCGACGCCGAGAACGGTGGGCGGGCAAGCCGGGCGCGGAACCTGGACGCGGAAGCCGGATACGTGAGACGGACGAGCGAGAATGAGCCGCTGAGCAGGACCCTCTGAAACAGGCCACGTCGGCCACCCACCCCGACCGCTCACTCGGGCGACCCGTTCCCGCCGACGCACCCGAGTCACCCGGACCGCACGCTCACCGAAGAGCCAGCCGTGTACGCACCAACTCAGGGCTCCGCCACGCTCACCCGGCACCGCTCCCCCTGCCAGGCACCCAACCCGCCAGGCACCGAACCCACCACGCTCACCCGGCATCGAACCCGCCCGGCACCCGCCTCACCCCGTCGGCGTCCACCTCGACTCGTGCTGCGACGTCCACCCGACTCTCGCCCCGGCGCCCCGACACGCCCGCGCACGGCTCACGCCCCGACACGCTCGTGCCTCCCCACCCACACCATGGGAGGCGCGAGCACCTCCGCTCATGTCGCGGGCCGCGATCACACCCTCACCCACACCATGGGACCGGAAGGCACCCTTGCTCACGCCGCGGGACGGGAGAGCACCCTCGCTCACGCGCAGGGGCGTCAGCGCATCCCGTTCACGCGCAGGGTCCTGAGCGCGCCCCGTTCACGCCACAGGTCGCAATCACACCCCGTTCACGCCACAGGCCGCGAGCGCAGTCCCTCCAGAAGGATGTCCAGCAGTCGACTCGAAGCCGCGGCCTGCTGAGCCGGGTCAGGCAACGACGGCGCCGCTGTTGCGATGACCAGCAGCACGTCCGCCACCGTCACATCGCGGCGCAGCTCACCGGCTGCCCGCGCCCGGTCCACCAGCCGGCCGACGACCTCCAGCAGTTCACCGGCTCCCGCGTCGTCGGCATCGGGGCCGGTCTCCGCTGCGGAGCCGGAACGCCCGTCGACCGGCCGGAGGCCGACCTGGTCCGCGCCCTGGCGCTGCTGAGGTACTCGCGCCTCGTCCCGCACACTGCCCGAACCCGGTCCGGAAGCCGCTATGGCCGCCGACTCTCCGGTGGCTGAGCCCTCGATGTCGGCAGCGGCGCGGACATCCGCACCGGCATCGGCGTCGACCCCGACCCGCAACACCTGCGGTGGCAGCAACCGTCCCGCGCCCGACGCCACGGACGTCCGCAGGAAGCGCGACAGCGCCGACCACGGCTCGTCCTCCTGGCCCAGCGCGGCCCGCGCCTGGTCGGTCAGCCGGGAGGTCTCCTCCTCAGCTATCCGCCGTACCAGCACGTCCTTGCTCGGGAACCGTCGGTACACCGTGCCGACTCCGACTCTGGCGCGGCGGGCCACGTCCTCCATCGGAGCCCCGTAGCCCAGCTCGCCGAACACCTCACGCGCGGCTCGCAGCACGTGCTCCAGATTCCGCTGCGCGTCCACGCGGAGCGGAGCCGAGCGGCCGTTCGCTCCAGCCGTCACGACCGTGCCGACCGCCCCGGTCACCGCGGCCGTCCCGCCCGTTCCGGCTGCCGGGACCGCGCCGGCCGAACCCACCGTGTCCACGGCCCCCGCAGCTGTCCTCACAGCTCCGTTTCGCCCGTTTCCGTCGGACGAATGGGACGTGACCGCAGCAATGGTCTGCCAATGAGAATCCTGAATGTGCATAAAATTTCCCCCGGTTATGACGTCTCCCCCCGGAGACTTCCCGCCGTTTGAGCCGGTGAGTGGATCACGGTCTCGACCCGGCTCCCCGACGACATACGAACATAGTTGAGCCCGGGTCAATTCAGAAGGGGGTAGTTCCGCACGGAGCGCCCCCCGATCGGAGCAAGGACCGGTTGGTCACTGATTCGTCCCCGGCCCACCACCCCCATTCCAACCCCTGACCTGCGTAGTTTCCGTGTCTCCGAGCGGATCAGCGGCTACGCCCGTCCGAAACCTCCAGTCACACAATTTGCCGGGGCTGTGGACAAACCCTTGAGCGCGTTGCGTCATGGGGTGGTGATGGCTTCAGATTCCGGGGGAACACCCCCCGGCCCCCCGCCAGGTGTGCGCGTTCTCGTCGTCGGCGGTGGCTACGTGGGGATGTACACAGCACTGCATCTCCAGCGGAAGCTGAAGCAGAGACTCAGAAGCGGTCAGGCCGAGATCGTTGTCGTCACGCCCGAGCCCTATATGACGTATCAGCCGTTTCTGCCCGAAGCGGCGGCCGGTTCGATCTCGCCGCGCCATGTCGTCGTGCCGCTCCGCCGGGTCCTGGCGGACTGCAAGATCGTGATCGGTGAGGCCCAGCGCATCGACCACGCCAAGCGGACGGCGACCGTCACCACTCTCGCCACCGGGGAGGACGGCACCGGCGCAGTCGAGATCCCGTACGACGAACTCGTCCTCGCGCCGGGTTCCGTCTCGCGCACTCTCCCGGTCCCCGGCCTCGCCGATCACGGCATCGGCTTCAAGACCGTCGAGGAGGCCATCGGCCTGCGCAACCACGTCATCGAGCAGATGGACATCGCCTCCGCCACCCGCGACCCGGCCATCCGCGACGCCGCCCTCACCTTCGTCTTCGTCGGCGGCGGCTACGCGGGCGTCGAGGCTCTTGCCGAGCTGGAGGACATGGCCCGTTACACCTCGCGGTACTACCACAACATCAAGGCCGAGGACCTGAAATGGATCCTCGTCGAAGCGTCCGGACGCATCCTTCCCGAGGTCGGTGAGGAGATGGGCGGCTACGCGATCCGTGAGCTGCGCGGCCGCAACATCGACGTCCGCCTCGACACCAGGCTGGAGTCCTGCGAGGACCGGATCGCGGTTCTGAGCGACGGTTCCCGCTTCCCGACCCGCACGCTCGTGTGGACCGCAGGTGTCAAACCCGCACCGGTCCTCGCCGCCACCGATCTGCCGCTCAACGAGCGCGGCAGGCTCCGATGCACGGCGGAACTCACCGTCGAAGGGGTCGAGCACGCCTGGGCCGCGGGTGACGCCGCGGCCGTTCCCGACCTGACCGCCGAGGAAACGGGCCGGGAGACCGCCCCCAACGCGCAGCACGCCGTGCGCCAGGCCAAGGTCCTCGCCGAGAACGTCCTCGCGTCGATCAGCGGCGAACCCCTCCAGGAGTACCGGCACAGTTACGCGGGCTCCGTCGCCTCACTCGGCCTCCACAAGGGCGTGGCCCACGTCTACGGACGCAAACTCAAGGGCTACCCGGCCTGGCTGATGCACCGTACGTACCACCTCAGCCGTGTCCCGACGTTCAACCGCAAGGCCCGTGTCCTTGCCGAATGGACTCTCGCCGGGCTCTTCAAACGCGAGATCGTCTCCCTCGGTTCGCTGGAACACCCACGCGCCGAATTCGAACTCGCCGCAGGTGGGCGGCGAGCCAGGCCCGGTGGGCCACCGGGCACCGATGGCCCACGGAACACCGGCGGCCCACCGGGACCCGGGAATCCGCAGAGGCCCGACGAGCCACAGGGCCCCGACGGCCCACCGAGGAACGGCGGCTGACCGTCCGTCGGACCTCCTCGACGTCCCCCGGAGGCGTCGGCCGTACCGACCACTGTCAGTACGGTCCGTCACACTGGACGTGTGACCATAGGTGGGCCCACATCTGCACAGAGTGACCCGGCCGGCAGTGACCAACAGTGAACAGCACCGACGTTCCCGACGCATCAGACGTACGAGCAGGGCGATGAGACCCGGACCCGACCCCGGCGACAGAAAACCGGCAGAAGAACCGGTAGTGGAACCGGCAGAGGAAGCAGCCCGCCCGAGCGGACCAGACCGACACACGAGGCCAGAAATTCCGTGAACTTCACGCGTTGGAGCGCCCGCCTACCCGGAACGCAGCGCCGCGCCGCCGCACGGGACGACCGCAGTTCCGTGCCTCCGGCACGCGCGGAGTACGCGCAGCCCGGGACCGGACCCTGCCCGCTGGACGGCGACACGCGCAGTGACACGCCTGGCGACACCGGCGTCGACACGCCCGGTGAGCCTCCCAGGGACCGCGGACCCGCCGCCTTGGAGGATCTCTCCGCCCGGGACATCCTCGGTCGGCTGCCCGCCCTGGTGGCTCTGGTGTACGGCCCCGATCACCGGATCGCCTACGTCAACGACGCCTACGCCGCCGCCTTCGGACCCCGCCCGGCCGGCGCCACCGCGGCCGAGGCCATGCCCGAGCTCGCCGAGCTCAGTCTGCTGCCGCTCATGGATCAGGTCCTGCGCAGCGGCACCCCTCGTACGGTCAAGTCCCGCAAGGTCCGCAGCGGGAATTCGTACACCGTCACCTGCACCCCGGTGCACAGGGACAGGTGCACCGAGGGCGACGGCGAGACCAGCGGCCGCACCGGCAACAACAACCCCAGCGGCGGTGACGGGACCAAGAAGCAGAACAAGGACATCAAGGACAGCAGGAACAAGAACAGAAACAGGGACAGAGGCACCGAAGGCGGAGTACTCGTGTACGCCGCCGATGTCACCGACCACGCCGAGGCCGCCGAACGGCTCCGCGCCAGCGAGCGCCGCCACCGCGAAACGGCCGTCACCCTCCAGCGCTCCCTGCTGCCGCAGGAGCTGGAACAGCCCGACGACCTCCGGATCGCCGCCACCTATCAGCCCGGCGGTACGGACGCAGCGGTCGGCGGTGACTGGTACGACGTCATCACCCTCGGCGCGGGCCGCACCGCCCTGGTCATCGGGGACGTGATGGGCCGGGGGGTGCGAGCCGCCGCCGTCATGGGTCAGCTCCGCACGGCCGTGCGCGCCTACGCCCGCCTCGACCTCCCGCCGCACGAGGTGCTCCAACTCCTCGACGGTCTCGCCGCCGAGATCGACGCGAGTCAGATCGCCACCTGTGCCTACGCGGTCCACGACCCGAACGAGGGCCGGCTCGTCTACGCCTCCGCCGGGCATCTCCCGATCCTGGTGTGCCACGACGACGGTACGGTCCACCGCGCCGAGGACCCGACAGGGCCGCCGCTCGGCACGGGTGGCTGGATCCACACATCGGGCACGATCGCGCTGCCGCCCGGCTCCACCGCGGTCCTCTATACGGACGGCCTGGTGGAGCGCCGCAGCGAGGACATCGACGAGGGCGTCGCGGCCCTGGAGCGCGCCCTCTCCGGCGCCAAGGGCTCACCGCAGGTGGTCTGCGACCGGCTGATCCGCTCTCTCGGCGTCACCGCGGAACACGATGACGACGTGGCGGTGCTGGTGGTTCAGCATCCCGCCCGTACGGGGGCGAACGCGGAGCTGTTCCACAACGCCTCGCTCGATCTCCTCGGCGGGATCGAAGCGGCCCCGCGCGCCCGCGCCTTCGCGACCGGCGTCCTGACGTCGTGGCGGTTCCCGGTCGAACTCTGCGACCTCGGCGTCCTGGCCGCGGGCGAACTCGTCGCGAACTCCCTCAAGCACGGCACCCCGCCGATGCGCCTGGGCCTGCGCCGCACCGACCGCCGTCTGATCATCGAGGTGACCGACGGCGACGACCACCTGCCCCGTCTGCGTCGCGCCGATCCGGCGGACGAGGCGGGCCGCGGCATCTCCATCGTCGCGACGATCGCCACGCACTGGGGCAGCCGCCGCACACCGGGCGGCGGCAAGGCGGTCTGGTGCGAATTCGCCCTGACGCAGTAGCCGGCAGGGGCCCTGCCGCAACAGGACCCCTGATCGTCGTTACCGTCTCAGCGGGTGGTGACGGCGGAGGCGGCCACGGGCTCGGCGTCCGGGAGTGACACGGCCACCACCCTGGATGGCACGGCCTCGACCGAGGGCTGATCCTGTACGGGAGTGAGCCGTCGGCCGAGCCGCAGCGCCAGCACCGTGATGCCCAGCGAGAACAGCACGAACGTCACGATGTACGGGCCGTGCAACGTCGCACCCATCGGCCCGCCCACGGCCGGACCCACCGCCAGCGCGAGCTGCTTGCACAGGGCGAACGCGGAGTTGTACTGCCCGACCATCGACTCCGGCGCCAGATCGGCGACGAGCGGCGCCACAGTCGGCGACAGCATCGACTCACCGAGCCCGAACAGCGCGTACGTGGAGATCATCGCGGCCGTCGCCATGGTCTGGCTGCCGTGCCCGAGTCCCGCGTACCCCGCCACGATCCAGGCCAAGGCCCAGATCAGACCGACTGAGGCAATGACCCGGCTGCGCCTGCGGCGCTCCACCAGGCGCAGCACGACGAACTGGGCCACGACGATGACGGCGGTGTTCGCGGCCAGCGCGATACCGAGCGTCGACGGCTGGATCCCGGCGGCCTCGGTGCCGTACGCCGCGAGCCCGGACTCGAACTGTCCGTAGCAGGCGAAGAACAGCACGAAGCCCAGCACGCACAGCTGGACCATGGCCCGGTGCGAGAGCAGCGCCCGCAGGCCGCCCGTTGTCTTGGACTCGTCGGCGGGCCGGGCGCCGGAGAAGGAAGGTGTACGGGACAGCCGCACCGTGGAGGCGATGACACCGAGCACGACGAACATCGCGGCCTCGATCAGGAACAGCAGGGTGAACGTCTCCGGCCGGCTCGTGTCGACGATCTGCCCACCGACCAGCCCGCCGATGCCGAGCCCGAGGTTCTGCAGGAAGAACTGCATGGCGAAGGCACGCGTACGGGTGGCGGTGCTGGAGCACCACACGAGCATGGTGGCGAGTGCCGGCTGCATGACCGCGGTACCCGCGCCGAGGACCGCGGCCGACAGCACGGCGGCGGACACGTTCGACGACAGGCCGAGGGCGGCCGCGCCCAGGGAAGCAACGACCGAGGCGACGACGAGCACGGGCAGCGGCCCGCGCCGGTCGATGGCACGCCCGGTGAACGGCAGGACGACAAGCGCTGCCATGGCGAAGACCGCCAGTACGACCCCTGCTGTGCCAGCACCCAGATCCCGTACCTGCGCCACATAGACGTACAGATACGGAACGGTGAACCCCAGCCCGAACGCGCTCAGCGCGCTGCCCAGCTGGATCCGCCGCAGTGCTGCACCCATCTCCCTGGTCACACTCACCTACCTCAAGGTCTCGAAGCGACTGGTCGAGCCATCTCAACGACTCGAACCCGAAGACTTTAGCATTAAAGTTAGAAGCTCAACAATTCAGATTGAAGGACTTCGAGGCCTTAGGGGGCGTGCCATACTGCCCGCCATGTCTGAGACCACCGAGCAGCCCGGCCCGCAGGAGCCGAGCCTCGACGAGCAGATCGCCGCCTACCAGCGCGAGTTCCGCGACCTGGACCCCCAGGTCGAGCAGGTCGTCTCGGCCCTGGGCCGACTGAACCGACGCATGAACGTGGCGTACGGCCGCCAGGTGGCCGCCCTCGGCATCAGCAATGCCGAGTGGGAGGTCCTCAAGACCCTGGTCCTGGCCGGCTCCCCGTACCGCCTGGGTCCGGGAGAGCTGGCCAAGCGCCTCGGTCTCACCCCCGCGGCGATGACGCACCGCATCGACCGTATGGCGGGCGAGGGCCTGGTCACCCGTGACCGGGACGAGAACAACCGGGTGCGCGTGATCGTCGAGCTGACCGACGAGGGGCGCACGAAGTGGCTGGAGGCGATGCGCATGGCCTCCGCCTTCGAGGAGGACCTGCTCCAGGACCTCACGAGCGACGAGCGCGGAGTCCTGGGCGAGATGCTGATCCGCCTCCTGCGCCGTGTGGAGCACGCCCAGCCGGACGCCGGCGGACGTCTCACCGACCTGGACTGAACCCTGCCGGACACGTGGAAAACGGCTTGACCTGCCCGGGTTGACACGCTCTTCCACGATCCGTAAGGTTCTTCGAGTTGTCACGGAGCCGGAACGGTTCTGCGACAACCGATCCCGCCGTGAACGCGGCAACCAAAACTCAGCACGATCTCCCACTCGGGATAATTTCGGCATGCCGAAATTAATTTCGAAGACTCGATTATGAGTCGCCGGGAAAATCCGCTAGAGTTTGGACGTCGGAACGGCCCAGCGGCCGGGAAGACAAACCCCGCTGACTGGGAATCAGGCCCGAAAGGATCTGATAGAGTCGGACTCGCCGGAAAGGGAAACGCGAAAGCGTGGAACTGGAAAGCGGCCCCGCTTCGACCGGGAATCGGACACGAAAGAGTCTGATAGAGTCGGAAAGGCAAGACCGAAGGGA